>NZ_CP017664.1:0-145842 GCF_008932145.1 Cronobacter sp. JZ38 | reverse complement strand
GTAGCGCCCACGTCTACTCTTTCGGTTTTGCCAGCATCTTTACGCTGGCGCAGATGATCCCGCCCGGCGGGGTCAATGCCACACTCTGGGGCGGCGTCTTTGGCACGCTCGCAGCCCTGGTGCTCGCCTGTGGCTTAACGCTTGCCGCCGGCCTGCCAGGGCGCGAGAAAACGGCCAGCAGCGGCACGCGACCCATACCGCAGAACGCGGCGCTGGCCCCGCTCAGCGGCACCGTGCTGGCGCTCGACAACGTACCGGACCCGACCTTCGCGAGCGGTCTGCTTGGCCAGGGCGCAGCCATTATCCCTTCTGATAATCAGGTGCTGGCCCCGTTTGCAGGCGTCGTGGCGTCGCTGTTTGACACGCGCCATGCTATCGGCCTGCAGGGCGATAACGGCATGGAGCTCTTGATTCATGTCGGCATCGACACCGTGAAACTTGGCGGCGAGCGGTTCACCACGCGCGTCAGCGTGGGGGATCGCGTTCAGCCCGGCGACGTGCTGATTGAGTTCGACCGGCAGGCCATTATTGATGCAGGCTATGATTTAACCACCCCGATTATTATCAGTAACAGCGACAGCTTTCGCTCTGTCACCACCGTGGCGGCGACGTCAGTCAGCGCGGGCATGCCGCTGCTGACCGCTGAACCGGCTTAATCAAAGGAGAACATCATGAAAACTTTCCCTGACGGCTTTTTGTGGGGCGGCGCAATTGCCGCAAACCAGGTTGAAGGCGCGTATCTCACCGATGGTAAAGGGCTTTCAACCTCTGACGTCCAGCCCGCAGGCATTTTAGGCCCGGTGGTTGAGCGCGAGCCCGGCGACAGCGGCATCAAAGATGTGGCGATCGATTTTTATCATCGTTACCCGGAAGATATCGCGCTGTTTGCCGAAATGGGCTTCAGTTGCCTGCGCGTTTCCATCGCCTGGACGCGGATCTTTCCCAACGGCGACGAGCGCGAACCCAACGAAGCGGGCCTCGCGTTCTACGACAGGCTGTTTGATGAACTGGCGGCACATAAGATTACGCCACTTGTGACGTTGTCACATTACGAGATGCCCTGGGGGCTGGTAAAACAGTACGGCGGCTGGGGCAATCGCGAGACGATCGGCTTTTTTGAGCGCTATGCGCGCACCGTGTTCACCCGCTATCAGAACAAGGTCAAACTGTGGCTGACCTTTAACGAAATTAATATGTCGCTGCACGCGCCGATGACCGGTGTCGGCCTGCCGGAAGAGAGTACCCGCGAGCAGATTTATCAGGCAATCCACCATCAGCTGGTGGCGAGCGCGCTGGCGGTGAAGGCGTGTCATGAGATAATCCCGGACGCGAAAATCGGCAACATGCTGCTCGGCGGTCTGATGTATCCGCTCAGCTGCAAACCTGACGATGTCTTCGCCGCGCTCCAGGAGAACCGCACCTGGCAATTCTTCGGCGATGTCCAGTGCCGTGGCGCTTACCCCGGCTACATGCTGCGCTGGTTCCGTGACAATGATATCCGCCTGAGTATCACCGAAGAGGATCGCGCGGCGCTGCGTTTCACCGTCGACTTTATCTCTTTCAGCTATTACATGACCGGTTGCGTGACGACCGATGAGGCGCTTAACCAGCAGGCGCGCGGCAACATCCTGAATATGGTGCCGAACCCGCATCTGCAAAGCTCCGAATGGGGATGGCAAATCGATCCGGTCGGCCTGCGCACGTTGCTCAATATGCTGTGGGATCGCTATCAGAAGCCGCTGTTTATCGTCGAAAATGGCCTGGGCGCGAAAGACCGCGTGGATGCCGATGGCAGTATCAATGACGATTACCGTATCGATTATCTTAACGATCATCTGGTGCAGGTGCGTGAGGCGATTGAGGATGGCGTTGAGGTGATGGGCTACACCAGCTGGGGCCCGATTGATCTGGTGAGTGCCTCAAAAGCTGAGTTGTCCAAGCGTTACGGCTTTATCTATGTAGACCGTCATGATGACGGTAGCGGCACGCTTGCCCGTAGCCGTAAGAAAAGTTTTCACTGGTATAAAGCGGTGATTGCAAGCCACGGCGCAACGCTTCGCTAACGGTCTGAACCGCGGCAGGCGTGCCGCGGTGTTCTTTACCCTGTACTTTTTTTTCGGTCGATTAGAAAACAGAAAATAATATAAGCTGCGCTTAAGAATTTTCTTGTTTTCTGAAACCGGTCTCATACTTAAAGACTTTTTTTTCCTTATTTTTGCTTTTGCCGCCGCGCTTACATTTACTGAAAGTTTCCTGACAATATCTCCATAATTGTTTAATAACGCGCACAAGATAGCCTTTCAATAAAAGGTTAGAACTGTGTTTTAAATAGCGTAATTAAAAGCGCTGTTAATAAATACTGTTGGCTTTTAAGACAGAATGGCGAAAGTATCGGCAGATAATTGATTGAAAAAAGGCGTTTTTCCGGTAAGAGCGGAAGCGTCCTCGGCCCTGAGGACGCTTCCGGGGAAATGCACAGTAAATGTTTATCGGCGCTTTCCGCTGCGGGAAGGCAGCGTGCGTGATTTCACCATCGCGGTATGCTTATAAAAGGCATAGGCGATGATAACGACTAAAAAGACGATCAATGCGATGGTCATGTTGACGATAACCTTCCTGATGATATGACTATTTTAATTCTGACTATATATCATACATGAAAATATATTACAGATGCATCTTTATTATCCACTCGGTGTTTAGTCTGTGTTTAATAATATTTGAAATAGCGATTAAACATCAACAGCACGTTAATCGCGCCGGGTTCATCAGAATAGCATTCAGAAGGGATGCAACGAGCTGGCGGGAATGTCGCCAGCCAGCACACGCTATCACAGTCACTGCGCTCGGGCATCATAGCAAAAACGGATGACGCGGTGGCTCGCTGTTTGCGGCCCTGCCATTTAGCGTTACAACGCCGTTCTTCTCTATAACGCCCACGTAACGCCTGCTACTTATTAAAATGTGCCTTTGAAAAAGTAGCTTTACCGTTCAGGTGCCTGCGGGGGATAATCTCGCGACTTTTTACGAGAAACCATCGCCCGTTTTTTCCGCATTTTTGAGGTGTGTATGACTGAACTGCCTGACGACAATGTGTTGCCCGGCCCGTTTACATGGGAAGCCGGTGGCGAACCGCACGCTATTGCCGCAGACGGTCAGACGCGGTCGCTCAACCCGGCGATGGCCTATCTCATCAGCCTGCCTTCGGCGGCAAGCCGCCAGACGATGCGATCATTTTTACAGATTGTGGCCGGGATGCTTGGCGCGAGAGCGTTGCAACACTGCCCGTGGGGCAGCCTGCGTCGTCATCATGTGCAGGGGCTGCTGGAGATGCTGTCGGCATCGGGGCGTGCGCCCGCCACCATCAACACCTATCTTTCCGCGCTGAAAGGCACTGCCCGTGAAGCCTGGATGATGAAGCTGATGGATACCGACAGCTATCAGCAGATCCTGGCGGTGCGTGCCGTGCGCGGCAGCCGTCTTACCCGCGGGCGGGCGCTGTCGTCGGAGGAAGTGCGCGCGCTGTTTACGCGCTGCGAGCAGGATAAAAGCTGCAAAGGCCCACGCGATGCGGCCATGCTGGCGGTAATGCTCGGCTGCGGGCTGCGCCGCTCGGAAGTCGTCGGGCTCGATTACGACAGTATTCTTGAACAGGATCAGGCGCTGCGCGTGCTCGGCAAGGGTAACAAAGAGCGGCTGGCATTTATGCCGGACATCGTCTGGCAGCGTCTGCGATGCTGGACGGACACCGTGCGCGGCGACTACCCCGGCCCGCTGTTTACCCGCATCCGTGCCGGTGACGACGTCACGTCCGGGCGACTGACGCCACAGGCGGTCTATCATATTCTCGACCAGCGACGCCAGGAGAGCGGCATTGACGGCTGCGCGCCGCACGATCTTCGCCGCACGTTCGCCTCAATGATGCTGGATAACGGCGAAGATCTCATTACCGTGCGCGACGCGATGGGCCACGCGAGCGTGACCACCACACAAAAATATGACCGCCGCGGCGACGCCCGCCTGCGCCGCGCCGCGAGCAAAATTCAGCTTTGAAGAGCGAAACAAACCATCCGCCCTACGGCGCAATGGCCTTCCCGAGATAATCGATAAACTGGCACTGCGGGTTATCCAGCGCGGCATTGATAACTTTTTGCAGCCCTGCCGCGCTCTCCGTGACCGTTACCGGCGCGCGCTCTCCGCCCATATCCGTCTGAACCCAGCCCGGATGCAGCAGCAGCACGCCACGTTTGCCCGGCAGCGCTTTCGTGACCGCAAACGAGCGCGCCAGCGAGTTCAGCGCGCTTTTGCTGGCGCGGTAGAGCGCCATATCGCCGGTGTCGTTATGCGTGAAACTCGCGGTGGCGGACGACATAAACGCGATAACGCCGCCCTCGCGCACCTGTGGCAGTAAGGCTTGCGCCAGACGCACCGGCGCCACGGCATTGGTCATAAACAGCGAGGCAATCTCTTCTTCGGTTGCTTCCGACACGCTCTGATGGTCTGGCCCAAACACGCCGGCATTCACCACCAGCGCGTCAACTGTGAGTGCGCTGAGCGCCTGCTGCAGGCGGGCGCAGCTGGCAGCGTCTGTCATATCGACGCGTTGTGTAGTGATCTGCGGGTGCGTTTCTTCATGGCCTTGCTCGCGCCGTACCGTCGCGATGACCTGCGCGCCCTCGCTTGCGAAAGCCTCAGCAAGGCCGCGGCCAATACCGCGTGATGCCCCGATGATGATGATATTTTTTGCCGTCATAGGGTTACCTTTTCTTACCGCAGGCCGGTCGGCGTGCGTTTGTTCTCTGAAGATAGTTCAACGGACTATAGTCTACCCGCTCGCTCTCAGCCCGTTTATCAGCAGGTGCACACTGCCGGTCAGCCACTGTTTATCGGCTCGCTGACGCGTCATGATCATGCGCCAGTAGACGAGCGCGCCCACGGCATCGCAGGCCAGTTCAATATCGATCGTGGGCGGCAGTTCGCCCCGCGCTATCGCCCGGCGAAACATCTCTGCCGCTCTGGCGCGACGGCCATGCTGGAGTCGACCGCGCACCACGTCGGCAAGCGGCGGATTACGGGGCAGCTCGGCCAGCAGATCCGGCAGGATCGCCCTGACCAACCGGTGATGCAAAAGCGCGCGGAATGACCGCAGCAGCAGCGTGATATCCCCTTCAAGCGAGCCGGTATCACGAATGTCACCAAGCCCGATGCCCACCTGCGGTAAGACCTCGCACGCCATCTCCAGTTTTGAACTCCACCGCCGGTACAGGGCGGCTTTCCCGACGCCTGCCCGGCTGGCGATGCTCTCCATTCTCATGCCGGCAAACCCGTGGCGTGCCCATTCTTCAAACAGCGCCTGCTCAAGACGACGCGTTTTCTCCTCCTGAAGCACCGCCGCTCCGGATGGTTTACGTTTCCGGGCTTTAACGCTTTGTGCGCTGCCATCGTCGATACGCTTGCGTTCCATTCATTTTTCTCTATTTTTTGGACGATACACTTATGTTCCATCCAAAGAGATAACGCACTATGGCTGACAACGCAAGCGAACTGGCTCCTTTTGTCGCGCTACTGAAAAATGCGCTTGGCGATAAGGTGATACAGACGGCAAAGACATTTCCGGACATGATGGCCCCGGCGGGCGTCATGGAATTTCCTTATGCGCCCGATGGCAGCGTAACGCTGTTAAAGGGACGTGACGCGATTGCCGCCTATATTGCCGGCTTCGGTGATCTGCTGATCCTGCACAGTCTCACACTCGACAGGGTCTATCACACGGATGAAGGAAACGTGACGATCATTGAGTTCAGCGCCACCGGCACGGGAGCCCGAACCGGACGCCCCTATCCGCAGCGCTATATTTCCGTCATCACCACCCGTGACGGGTTTATTACCCGCTACGTCGATTACTGGAATCCACGGATTTTGCTCAGTGCGGTGGGTCAGGATGTAACAACCGCAAAAGGAGACGCATCATGAGCGTGCTGATCACCGGGGGGACCGGTAAAACGGGCCGGCGCCTGGCACGATTGCTTGAACAGGCGGCCGTGCCCTTTCGCGTGGCGTCCCGCCATCCGGACATGAAAGCCGCGCGGGAGATTTTATTCGACTGGACGCGCGCGGAGACCTGGCCTGCGGCGCTGGAAGGGACGCAGGCGCTCTATCTGGTCGCGCCTCCTGTCGGGGCGGATATGCTACAGACAATGCAGCCTTTTCTGACACAGGCGTTGCAAACCGGGGTACGCCGCGCCGTTCTCCTGAGCGCCTCATCGTTACCCGCTGGCGGCCCTTATATGGGAGAGGTGCATCAGTGGCTGGCTGATCATATGCCTGAGTGGACGGTGCTTCGCCCGACCTGGTTTATGCAGAACTTCTCAGAGCAGCAGCATCTCGACACCCTTCTTTGCGAAGACAGTATCTATTCCGCCACCGGCACGGGACGCGTGCCGTTTATTGACGCTGAAGATATCGCGGCGGCAGCGTGCGCCGCGCTGACAGGGCCTGCGCGTAATGCTGACGTGATCCTGACCGGCCCGCAAACGCTCAGTTATGACGACGTGGCGCACGTGCTTTCCGTGACGACAGGCCGGATTATCCGGCATGTGTCATTAAGCCCGTCGGCGCTGGCGGAACGTTTTACGCGCAGTGGGATGCCGCAGGAGTATGCGCAGGCGCTGGCTGCAATGGACAGCGCCATCAGCGAAGGGGCGGAAGACCGCGTGACGGAGGGTGTTATGAGCCTGACGGGCAGAGCGCCCGGCGATTTCAGTCGCTTTGCGCGGCGCCACCGTGAAACCTGGCGCAAGCCCTCCTGAGCGCGCCGTTATTTCGGGCTGACCAGCGCGTTCGCTAATCGCCGCCACAGTCTGAAAGCGTTCTCTGTCTTTGCGTGATATCGCAGTTAAAAAAGCCGCCGCAGGGCGGTTTTTTGTTATCAGCCCATATCTGAACGGCTTTTTCAGAGGGCTGTCGGGGGGCTGCTCCGGGCGTGCAGGTTTCAGGAAAGGACGGTACGTGGCCGCTTCTTCAACAACGGTCATTGCCTTCCTGAAGAAGAGGTAAGGAGAAATTTATCCTTTATCTCATTCCCCTGTCCCGCGGTTCGTATAAATTTCTATAGGTGCGAAACTTGCCACTAACAGTTATGTCAAATTAGCAAAGAGCTGTTTACAGTTTGTCATTAATTGAGCCGTTTCGGTCTGAACGGAGCATCAAGGGCGAGAGATGAGAAAAATACCGCGCGTGATCCATCAGGTTTATACCGCCGGCTGGGAGCGTCTTCCGGAGGAGATCCGGGCGCTGACTGCCAGACTGCGGGCGTTAAATCCGGATTACGAGTATCGTTTTTATGATGAGCCTGCCATCATCGCCTGGATCAATGCCCATTTTGGCCGCGATATGCTGGAACTCTATCAACGAATCAACCCGGAATACGGCGCTGCGCGGGCCGATCTGTTCCGCTACCTGGTGATATACCAGGAAGGCGGCGTCTATCTCGATGTTAAAAGCTTCTGCACTCGCCCGCTAGACGACATCATTCCCCCCGACTGTGAACTGATGCTCTGCCACTGGGATAACGGCCCGGGCGGCCAGGATCGCAAAAAAGGGCTGCATAAAGAGCTGGCAGCGCTGCCGCACGGCGAGTTTCAGCAGTGGAACGTCATTGCCGCGCCGCGCTCGCCCTGGCTGCGTGCAGTCATTGATGAAGTCACAGAACGCATCAGAAATTACCAGCCTGCGAAATATGGCATCGGTATGAAAGGTGTGCTGAGCACCACCGGCCCCATCACTTTTACGCTTGCGATTAGTCGCCTTCCTCCCAGCGACGCGATTTATTATGTCAATAATCACCGTACCGTCGGCCTGCAATACTGCGGCGTCGACAGCAAAGTACTTAAGCGCTTTAAAAAAAGCGCCTATGCGCGTCTGAAAACGCCGGTCGTGACACTGAGCGAGCGGGATCATGCGCGTTATCAATTATGGCTGGTGTTCGTGCATCCCTTTATGCGGCTGCGTAAAAACGTGATTAATGAAACCGGCATCGCCGTGGAAAAAATGACTCGTCTCATCTCGCGGGCGAAGGACAAACGCGCGGCCAGGGGCAAAAAAAGCTGGCCTGCCGTGTTGCGTCGTACCGGTAAGCGACTCGGTTTGCTGGCCGTAGGGCTCCTGACGCTAACGGGCCTGCACGCGGGCTATGGGCAGCTGACCGGCAATTTTCATGAAGTCATCGAAGGCGAACTTTATCGCTCGGCGCAGCCGGATGCGCAGGATATTGCCAGTTACAGCGACCGTTACCATATTCGCACCATTCTTAATCTGCGCGACGAAGCGCGCAGCGACTGGTACCGGCAGGAAAAATCTGCCGCAATGGCGCACGGTATTCGGCTGGTGGATTATCCGTTGAGTTCGGGTAAAGAAATCAGCGTCAAAGAAGCGGAAAAACTGGCGGATCTGATGAGAAACCTGCCGCGGCCTATTCTGATTCACTGCGATCACGGCGCTAACCGTACTGGGCTTGTCTCTGCGATTTACCTTGACGCGGTCGCGCAAACCAGCGACTTCACCGCGCAGTGGCAGCTAAGCCCGTGGTACGGCCATTTCCCGATCCCTGGTATTGGCCGCTATGCGATGTACAGTTCTTATAAACAGTTCCAGGTGCTGAGCCCTTACTGACGCGCGCAGTCAGGCGGGAGACTGATATATACCCGCGCTCCAGTAGCCCTTACCTGGTCTGTGTGTTTCCCGACAGCCCCTCTGGAGCAGCGCCCTGGCAATCAGGCGGTTCATCATGCCATGTCCCATCAGCAGTACTGTGCCCTGAGGCTTTGGTGAAAGATGCATCAGGCTTTCCGCCGCAAGCGCTGCGCGCCGCTTTGCCTCACGAAGCGGTTCAACTTCCCCTGACATTCCACAGAGCCATAACCCACGAAAAATCGCCGTCCAGGCCACAGGCGATAAACGCAGGCTACCGGCGTGGTACACCGGCAACCCCGCCTCCCTGTAAAGCGCATCGGTTCGCACGGGTTCACGATCAAGCGCCCGCAGCGAAGAGACGGCCCTGGGTAAGTCGCTGCTGATAACCCAGTCCGCTCGTTCCGCCAGCTGGCGACTGGCCGGAGGCGGTACGTCGCGACCAATATCTGCACGATCATATTCTGTCACCCAGCCTGACATATCGCGCGCCATCAACCTCCCCGTGCTCGCTAAAAACGGCCTGCCGTGGCGCATCAGAATAATTTCCATCCCGTTTTATCTTCGTCAAATCAATAAGACCGACGACGCCGCGCCGCAAACCGGTGCTGGCCCGCCGCTATTTCGAAAAAAACCACGTAGCAAGCGCTATCATTACCATAATTAACGCTGAAAACGTCGCGCCGTTCGCCCATGCGAAAGGGGCGATCTCTTCATCTTTTTTGATATCAGCGTAACGCGCGAGCGCCCGGGCGGAGGCGGACGCGTCGATTTCCTCGAACTGTTTTTCGTAACCCTTCGCGCTCAGCCGTGAGGCACCTTCAGTATCGGTTTTGTCCAGGGCAAACAGCTGGCTGCCTTTTTTATAGAAAACGAACGTCGTCATGGTGGCTCCTGCCGTGGTCATATCTGTATCTAACATACCGTAACAGAACATATTTTGTACATGAATACCTGTGCGGTGTGATCCGGGCAACGTCATTACCACGGGCCAGGGTGATGCGGTTGCTGAAGCGCAGGAGGGATGATGAGGGGCTATAAATATCGGCTGGCGTATATCGCCCGGCGCGGGTGTTGTGACCCTGCGCCGGGCGTTTTTTACCGTTGACGGCAGCCCGGTTTTTACCTTACCGGGTTCACTGCCGTCATCTGGCGTTGATGTCGATCAGAAGCTCTGCCAGTCATTGTCCGAGACGGCCGCGGCGGCAGGCACCGGACGCAGGGTTTTAATCGGCGTGACGGGAGCCGCTGCCGCATGCGCGGCGCTGGTAACGTGGCGGGTAGCGGCAATAGTAAACGCGCCCACCAGACGGTTCAGCGAGGCCGCCTGCTCCATCAGCGACTGCGACGCTGCTGACGCCTGCTCAACCAGCGCGGCGTTCTGCTGGGTCACATCGTCCATCTGATTAACGGCCAGATGCACCTGGTTAATACCCTGTGACTGTTCCTGCGCCGCTACCGAGATCTCATCGACGATATCGGTCACCTGACGCACGGCTTCGTTCATCTTGCCAATGTTCTGGCCGACGCCTTCCGCCTGCGCAGAGCCTGCCTCGACGAACTGCATGGAGTTCTCGATGAGCTCTTTGATTTCCCGCGCGGAAGAGGATGAGCGCTGCGCCAGCGTTCTCACTTCGCCTGCGACCACCGCGAAGCCGCGACCCTGTTCGCCCGCGCGCGCCGCTTCCACCGCCGCGTTAAGCGCCAGGATATTGGTCTGGAACGCAATGCCTTCAATCAGCGCGATAATGTCAGTTATTTTGGACGAACTGTCGCGAATATTGCCCATCGTGGCCAGCATGGTGTTGACGCGCGACTGACTGTCCTCGGAAATATCGCGGGCGTTCTTCGCAAGCTGGCTCGCAAGCTGGGTGTTTTCCGCGGTCTGACGCACGGTTTCGCTCAGCTCGGACATGCTGGCAGCGGTCTGTTCCAGCGAGGCGGCCTGCTCTTCGGTGCGCGCTGAAAGATCTTCGTTACCGGCTGAAATCTGCCCGGACGCGGAGCTCACTGACTGTGCGGAGGCTTCCACCGCGGCCAGCGACGAGGCGACATTAGCCGCCAGCGCGTTATACGCTTTGGCCGTCATCCCGATTTCATCAGTACGCGAGTCGTCAGCGCGCAGCGTCAGATCCAGTCGCTCGCTCGCGGCTTCCAGCGTCTGGCGCATGCCGTTGAGTTGATGACGAATGGAAAAGATCGTTCTGAGCGTGAAAAAGCCCAGAATAACGATAACGATAACCGAGGTGCTAATCAGCCCCCAGAGCGTCAGGTTATAGGAGCGGTCGTTTTCCATGCGCAGCGCTTTGCCCACATCTTCGTTGACTTTAAGCTGCTGCTGATAAACGGTAATCAGCTGACGCGCCGCGCCGCCGATGCCATTCTCATCGCGTAATGCCGCCAGTGCCGCCGCGCTGTTTTGCGCGCGCGAGCTTTCAAGGAACGCCGGCAGACGGGCCTGAACGGTCTGTATGAGAGAGGCCGCATTTTCGCAAATACGGCGATCTTCATCGCTGGATATCTCATTTTGCAGATAATATTGATTCTGCGCGCTGATACGGTGAATGACCGTCTCAATCTCTTTTTCAATCTGCGACTGACGTGCAGCGTCGGTCGCGCTCTGGTGGCGATAAAGCCAGATGATCAGCGTGTTACTGCCATCAATCATCTTGCCGATATCGAGCACTGACGGGAGTGTGTTTTCCTGGACGTACTGAAAGCGGGCCTGAAAGTTGCTGACGACCACCACCGCCACAATCACCATCGTTATCAGGGCCGTGGAAAGTAATGAAAACGTCAGCATAAGCCGTTGTGTGATGGACATGGAGTGTTTCCTAAAATGAGTTCTTGTACTGAATCGAGCCAGCGCTTAAAGCAAACCAGCAAAAGGGTATCGGCAGCGGAACGATCAAAAATTAGCCCGTACGGCACGGTTTTTTGTATGCCGATGATTCCAAAAACATTAAAGATATTTATGTAAATACGCATATGCTGTGTGGCTATGGTTAAGCGACGCGCTCAGGGGAGCACAGCGCAAACCTGATAACCTGGGCCATTTACCCTGCCAAGGCCTCCCCTGAAGCGAAATCTGCGCTTCTCTACACCTTCGGAGTGGGACAGACGCAGTCTGGCCGTATCTCCGGCCTGCGGGCCTGAAAGGGCCGCCTGGCGGTGTAGTTACAACATACATTAAAACATCTCAGGTTTACCCGCCCTCCGGGCGGGCGCGGGGGGCCCGGCAATGGGTGGTTGCGCACCGGGAGGTAGCAGAAAGAAAACTGACGCCACAACATGGCCGGAAGGGGCGCCAGGGGCGCAGGACAGCGTGATGGTATCCGGGTGATCCCCGTCTTATCAAAATGGATGTTGTAACTAGTAAATACGTGGTTAACGTAACGGCGCCCTGCGTCGAATGGAATAGCGCTTTCAGGCATACTGCTGTTTTAAGCCGCACCGTTCTTTCGTTTCGTTCCCTTTCACGCCAACAGGAGAGACTCCCGTGGTTATCTATACCTATCCGAAAAGCCGGTCGCTCAGAGTTTTATGGACGCTTGAAGAGTTGGGCGTTAATTACGAATCCATCAAAGCCGATATTTTGTGCGAGACGCCGGCGGTCGCGTCGCCGCACCCGCGCGGTAAAGTGCCATTCCTGGTGGATGGCGACGTTTCTGTCTGCGAAACGCTGGCCATCTGTACCTATATTTGCGAGAAATACGCCGGCTCGACGCTTTATCCGACCGACCCGGCCCGCCGGGCGGCCGTAAATTCATGGATAAGTTTCGCCTTAACGGATCTCGAATCGCCGGTATGGAATTTACTGAAGCAGCTCCTGTTTGTACCCGAAGCCCAGCGTGCCGCGCCGCTGCTGGAATATTTCCGGGCCGGGGCTACCCAGGCTGTGGCGATGGCAACACCTGCGCACCACACTCCGTGGATCGCAGGCGACGATTTCACGCTGGCAGATATTTTTATGACTCATACTCTGCTCTGGGCAAAGCTTTGCGGTATCGCTCCTGGTGAACAACATGAGGATTACCTTACTCGCGCCTTTGCCCGCCCCGCCTTCCTTAGTGCGCAGCAGCGCAATAATCAGTAACGCAGCCTGTCAGGCGCGCTGATTTCACTGGCGCGCCTGAATCTCTGTAAAAGGCCATCCCCTACCAGAAAAGGCACTCCGCCCCATAAAGGTAATGAATCTGTTATTATCCGGTTGATATTTATGGAAAATAGTTTCGAAGAGTGACCAATATGAAAACTGGATATGCCGCACTGCTTTCTGCTCTGCTCCTCTCTGGCTGCGCCCAGGTGAATGACGGGCTTGGCGCCTTAAACTCTGGCCTCGCCAGCCTTAATAAAGGCTTAAAGACACCGTTACAGAAAACGGATAAAAGCGTCAGCCAGATTTGCGCCGAAGCCAATAAAAACCCTGGCCGCGCGAATCAGACGTTTACCGGGCTGGGTATGACAACGGAAGGTATTGTGCACCTGCATGACAATAACTATGTCACCGAACCATTTTTCCTGCTGAAAGTGGGCACGAACACCGTCGCGGTGAGAGGTTATCCTGACATGAACGCGCTGAATGAAGGTCAGCGCCTGAAAATTGATGGCACTATCAACCGGATCTCCAAAGATTACGGCTGCCTGATCTCAGTAAACGCCTACTAACCCATGTTTACACGCAGACCGGGCACCGCGCCGGTCTGCGTTCCCGGCCTGAGCAAGAATGCTGCACATGGCAGTGGCGAATTACCGGGATTATCTCGCCTTCGTGCGTCTTCCGCGCAACATGCCCTGTATCATAAAAGCGCATTTCCGTCTGCGGAATGTCGCGCAGTCAGGCCCCGGCGCCCGCCGGTAAAAATACGGATCCTTTTTCTCCCACACTGCCGGCAGCGCGACGGAGTATAGCTTTACCGGCCGTAATAGCCGTCAAGATAAGTCCTGGCGAGATCTTCTGCCAGGATCCGCTGTTCACGCGGGCTGGCGCGTTCTTCGGAATACTGACCGCGATGGTTGGCGAACTCTGAGGTGCTTTTCATCTCGCGAGCCTGCTCGCGCCAGGCGTTGGCCTGCTGCTGTGCGTAAACCACGTCACGCCCCTGTGCTTTGTCGGTTTTTCCCTGGGCATAAACCTGATTAAACACCGGCATAAACGCCGCGATGCTGCCGGATTTATCCACCACCAGATTCGCGTCATGCGACTCCATGCCCTGTAACACATAGTGGCGCGCATGAATTTCCGGCGACGTTCTGGCTGTACAGCCCGCCAGCATTGTCGCTGCCGCCACAGCCATAATCCCGTAACGCATTGAGCTTTCTCCCTGAAAAATGATGTCCTACGGCAAGGCTGCCTGAAGATCAGCCGCGGGGATGTTACCGCTTTGGACACCGGATGAACACACACCAGATAAGGGTATTGCACGCCGGTAACAGGCATGCATCGGGCCGGGAAAAGGCAGGCGTAAAAAAGCCGCATAAGGCGAACCTTATGCGGCCATGAAGGGCTTACTGTCGTGCGTCAGGCGAGCTGCTGGCGCGTGCTGAAAAACGCCAGCGCGGTCTCCAGCGCTTTCGCCTGCTCTTCCAGCGACATCGCCGCGGCAGACACCTGCTGCACCAGCGAGGCGTTCTGCTGGGTCACGCTGTCCATCTGATTGACCGCGACGCTTATCTGATCCACGCCACGGGTCTGCTCATCCAGCGCCCGGACAATTTCATTGATAGCCAGATGGACGCTCGTCACCGCGTCAATGATCTGCTTCATCGTGGCGCCGGTTTCATTCACCAGCGAGACGCCCTGCCCAACCCGCCCCGTCGATTCTGCAATCAGCTGCGAAATCTCTTTGGCCGCGTTGGCGCTGCGGCTGGCGAGCGTGCGTACCTCACCGGCCACGACCGCAAAGCCGCGCCCCTGCTCACCGGCGCGAGCGGCTTCCACCGCCGCATTGAGCGCCAGAATATTGGTCTGGAAGGCGATGCTGTCGATAATGTTGGTGATGTCGCTGATTTTCTGCGAGCTCTCGTCCACCTGCGACATCACGTGCACCACTTTATCGACCAGCGCTTCGCCCTGCCCTGCGATATCCCTGGCTTTTTCGGTCAGCACAATCGCGCGCGAGGCGCTCTCGGCGTTGTTTTTCACGGTAGCGGAGATCTCTTCCATACTCGCCGCCGTCTCGACAATCGCTGCCGCCTGCTCTTCGGTACGGGACGCCAGATCGGTGTTGCCGGTGGCGATTTCACTACTGCCGGAACGCACCGAGTGACTGGCGTCGCTGATATTGCCGACGATATCGCGCAGCTGCGACTGCATCGTGCTGAGCGCGTAGAAGATGCTGCTGGTATCGCCGCGTTGCACCGGGATTGCGTTGTTAAGATTGCCATGCGCCACAGAGAGCGCGATTTCCGACGCCTCCAGCGGTTCGCCGCCCACCGGGCGCGCCACTTTACGGGTAAAGACCAGCGCCACCACCAGGCTCACGACCGCGATGCTCAGCACCATCAGGATGAGGGCGTTGATAAGCCCCTGCCAGGCTTCGGCCATCACCACGCTCACTGGCGTTATCACCGCAAGTTTCCACGGCGTGCCGCTGTTACCCACGTTGATGGTGTTCCAGGTGATAAACGCCGGTTCGCCGAGCACCGGATCGTCATAACGAATCACGTCGCGGCCCGTAACGGTGCCTTTATACGGCTTGCCGACGGTGGCTTTGTCCGGCGCGGAGATCACTTTATTGTCGGCAGAGAGCAGCAGCGCATAGCCGACGCCATCCCAGGGTTTGATTGCCCCCACCATCTTTTGCAACGTCTCCAGCGAGAAATCGGACGTGACCGAGCCCTGGAATTTCCCGTCGCGCACGATGGGCGCGGCAATGGACGTGAGCATCACGTCCACGCCGTTATACGGATAGATGTAGGGTTCGATAATGACATCTTTCTGGCGCTGGCGCGGCAGGACGTAATAATCCCCGCTGCCGGGCGTTTCGTAATCCACCAGATTATGCAGCGCCGGGTTGCCTGCGCTGTCACGATCCACATATCGCGCGTAACGCCCGCGCTGATCCTGCCCCGCCTGGCCTGCGAACGCGGCGTCGTTTGCGTCAAACGCGTCAGGCTCAAACGTCAACGACATCGATAAGAAATCATCATGGACACGCAGGAAACTGACCAGCAGTTGTTCCAGACCTTTACGCGCTTTCAGGCCGGATTCATGCAGCGCCCAGGCGCTGACGCCGACATCGCGCGCGGCGGTTAACGCGGCGTCAAGCCGACGGCTCACCTGCAAGGCTTCCGTCTGCGCAATTTGCTGAAGGTGTTTTTTCGCGACATATTCCTGCTGCGACATCGATTGCCACAGCAATAAGCCCATCGTGATGCCAAACCCGGCCGTTATCGTCACAAAAATAGATAACAGCATCAGGGTCTTGGTTTTAAGCTTTCTTCCGGCAGAGAGCGTACTCGTCATTATCTTCTCCCCTCCTGCGCAACATACGCAGGATATATGTGCTCACTATCGGCAACTATTCAGGAAGTCTTATGCGTTCCCTTAATTAAATTTTCTTAACGCAGGCGAGCTTTAATAAGCGGTGGGGAATAATCGATTGAGATCAACGGGAAGGCGTGATGGTGAGCATCAGGAAAAAAGCGGGCCGCCCGGCATTGCGGCAGCCCATAAGCAAACAGAAGTGAACGCGCCCTTTTCCCGGGTTAGTTCTGGCGTAGCGGGTTCACGTAACGCAGACGTAATCCATAAGCTCAATCTGACGTTTTCAGCCAGGACAGACCCTGTTCAGTAATACCAACCGCAGGTTAAAGAAGGGCGTTTTTGCCGGAGATAATCAGGGTGTTGTAAATTCCAGCCGTGCTTTTACGCGCTCAAGCGCCTGCAGATAATCGATATTCTCGATCAGCTGATGTAATTCGCGCGATTCGCCACCGGACTGCGCCAGCGCATCTTCAATAAACGGCGTATTACCGAAACGATTTAAAATGACATTTTTCTTCTGGGTGTCATTCAACGAACAAAGCGTCATAAAGCGAAAACGCTTTTTATACGCGGCATCATTTTTAAGGGTTTCCGCCGCCTCGCAGGGCGCGGAAATAATGCAGCGGAACGGCGTCATCAGGTACGGCTTAAGCGCGGTCAGCACCTGCATCCCCGGTGATGGCTGCTCATTTTCCGCCGCGAAGGCGTGCGTGCCGTCCAGATAAAGTATCACTTTATGGCGGGCGGCCAGCTCCGCTGCCAGCGCCAGTTTCTTTTCCATCTCCGCAGCACTGCTATTCCCGGCGGACAATGACACCAGATTTATTTCAGCCAGATGACAATCCGGCTGCACCTGTAACAGATAACGGGAAAGATTACGGACAAAACAGGATTTCCCGACGCCTTCGTTTCCGGCCACCACCAGGCTGTTGGTATTCCGACACGATAAAATCGCCAGCGCAGACAAAATCTCCGATTCACGATAAAGCACCTCCGGAATGTTTCCGGCGGCGAGCATACTCATCACGTCACTGGCATGAATACCGTGCTCTTTTAACTGTGAATAGAACGCTTTCCTGTCCTGATGATTCTCAACTGTAAAAAGATGGGTAGGTTGTGTCATTTTATTTTCCTTTAGCGTTTAATTACAAATGTAATAATCCCGCCCTCATTCATCGCTGAAAAAGGCGTTAATCCGCTGCGGTTTAATGGGCAATAAAATACTAATTGCGTCAGTTAACGGGCGTGCCGCACCAGAGGCCGGAGGCAAATACCACCCCGGTCTTTTCCGTGTAGTTTCTGCGTGTTACGGTTTTGATAGCCTCTTGTTAAACCCCGTTTTATTTTTGAATATCCTGACCGTTTTATAAAACCTGTCAGAAGAGCGGCATCCACAACGCCGGGCAGAATTGAAAGTTAAGCGCTGCTAACATTTGTTTAAGCGTGAAGATAGGCAAAAATCTTAAAGCCGTCAACTCACGAAATATTTATCGATAAATAACTTATTCGGTTCATGGCGAAGCGTTGAATTAAGATTTTCCTGAGTATTAATAACGCAGGTAAAAAGGTAAATTGTAAGGTTATTTTTTTAAGGAGATTACGGGTAAGACATGACTGCGGGGCATTGTTACCGCAAGGTAACAGAATATGTCAGAGCGGGATAACGCGCGCAGTAAAAACCCCGCCGCAGCGGGGTGGAGCCACTATAAAAGCGATATTCAGAACATACTGTAGAGCAGCGCGGACACGGTCAGCGCCCCGCCCGTCGCCACCACTACAGCGGTAGGGCCGCGCAGCGAGCGCAGCGCATCGCGGGTGTAAATCAGGTACGCCGGGATCAAAAACAGGAAGATAGCGGTCAGCGGGCCGCAGACAGTCTCAATCAGCGTAATGACATCCGGGTTAACGTAAACCACGCCGTACGTTACCGCGAACATCGCCAGAAACGCGACGGTTTTCGCCTGCCTGCGCACGCCGCGCTCGGCCACCAGCGTCGTCATGGTTTCCGCCACCGGCAGACACACGCCCAGGAACGATTTCGTCATCCCCACAATGGCGATAAACGGCGCGAGGGTAAACAGCAGATCAAGGCCGCCCTGACGCTGCATCACAGACAGCATGTTGAGGTTCTCCGCTTTTGCTCGCATAAACGCTTCAGGCGGATTCGCCAGCAGGCAGCTCAGCACAAAGAAAATAATGCTGAACATGATCAGCGCATAGGCCACGCGCACCACACGTACCGATTTCGCTTCGCCGCCGTGACCCTCTTCGCGATACCAGGACGCCAGCGGCGCAATCAAAGGTGCTGAGCAGAGCGCGAAAGAGATAAGCGGCAGCGTCAGCCAGATATTTTTAAACGCCTCCCCCGCCGGCTCTCCGGCAGGCATTAACGGCATACTGACGTTCGCGAGGCTCCAGGCCGGGATCTGAATTATCGCGATTAACAGCAGCGACAGCGCAAACGGCAGCGCCAGCGCGCCCATGGCGCCGACGACTTTATCGCGCCCTTTACTGAGTACCAGAAAGAGTGCCGCCACCACAAAAAACGCCAGCAGCGCGCGGTTAACATGGGCGATATGCATACGGTTAACAGCATAATCCGCCAGCGCGTT
This sequence comes from Cronobacter sp. JZ38, assembly GCF_008932145.1. Taxonomy (NCBI): domain Bacteria; kingdom Pseudomonadati; phylum Pseudomonadota; class Gammaproteobacteria; order Enterobacterales; family Enterobacteriaceae; genus Cronobacter; species Cronobacter sp. JZ38. The sequence goes on along the minus strand of NZ_CP017664.1, from coordinate 127,053 downwards.
AACCAGCGAAATGGCATAGACCAGCGTGACCGGAAAATGCGCCACGCAGAAGAAAATGCGGATAGCCACCCTCCCCTTCGCACCGAAAAACGCGCCAAACAGCGGCAGCGCATCGTCCTCGTTTCGGTTATCGCGCATAAAGACGCGGCAAATTAACACGTGTGGAACCAGAGAGAGCGGAAAGCCCAGCACCAGCAAAAGAAGAAAAACCAGCGGGCCGCGCGTGCCGATTTCGACAGGAAGAAAGAGGGTTCCCGCGCCAACCGTGGCGCCGTACACGCCCAGCATCCAGAGCGTATCCCTGAATGTCCAGCCGGTGCGGGCTGGCAGGCCGCTGTCCGTGGTGGTTGATATCGTCATTTTTTTATACTTAAGGTTAATGAATGGAAGAACACTCGATGACTGTCTGGCGGGCGTTTCCGGGTAAACGCAAGGGTCGCGACACGCGACATTCCCGCCGGAACAGGGGCCGCATCATATAGAATTCAGGCGTTAAATTCGAAGCCAGCGGGGAAAAAACCGTAAATAAACGCAACGGCGGAGCGGAAAAAGTGAAAAAAAGGGGCGATTGCCCCTTTGTTCAGGTTCAGAACCACTGGCCGAAACGGCGGATATAAAACCTTTTCATCAGCTGCGCGACCACGCAGTAGGCGAAGAGAATACCGACCAGCCACGGGAAATAACTCAGCGGCAGCGGCACCAGGCCAATCAGGTGTCCGAGCGGCGTAAACGGAATCGCCACGCCCACCGCCATCACGATAAACGTCGTGACCATTACCGGCAGCGCGGCGCGGCTCTGGATAAACGGGATCTTACGGGTACGCAGCATATGTACCACCAGCGTCTGCGACAGCAGCCCTTCCACAAACCAGCCGGACTGAAAGAGCGACTGCATCGCGGGCGTATTGGCCGCGAAGACAAACCACATCACCGCAAAGGTCGCGATATCAAACAATGACGACGTCGGGCCAATCCACAGCATAAAGCGTTTAATATTGGGCGCGTCCCATTGACGAGGCTTACGCAAAAACGCTTTATCCATGCGGTCCCACGGCAGGGAAAGCTGTGAAATATCGTACATCAGGTTCTGCACCAGCAGATGGAGCGCGAGCATCGGCAGAAACGGTAAAAACGCGCTGGCCACCAGCACCGAGAACACATTGCCGAAGTTTGAGCTGGCGGTCATGTTGAGGTATTTGATGATGTTGCCGAACGTCTCACGCCCGGTGATAACGCCCTGCTCCAGCACCATCAAATCTTTTTCCAGCAAAATGAGGTCCGACGATTCCTTCGCGATATCCGCCGCGCTGTCGACGGATATGCCCACATCCGCGTCGCGAAGCGCAGGCGCATCGTTAATGCCATCACCGAGAAAACCCACCGTGTGCCCGTTGCGCTGCAGCGCCTTCAGGATGCGCGCCTTTTGCAACGGCGTCAGCTTCGCGAAGATAGCGCAGCGCTCCACCGCGACAGCGAGCCGCGCCTCGTCCATCGTCGCAATCTGATCACCGGTCAGCACGACGCGGTTATCGAGCCCGACCTCCTCGCAGATGCGGGCCGTCACTACCGGGTTATCGCCGGTCAGCACTTTTACGGCCACGCCATACTCACGCAGCGCAACGATGGCTTTTGCGGCGCTCTCCTTCGGCGGATCGAGAAACGTCAGTACCCCCTCGATAATCAGCCCGCTTTCATCCGCCTGACAGAGCGGATGACGCAGGCCCTCTTCCGCAAGCGTCCGGGTCGCCACCACCAGCACCCGGAAGCCCTGGGCGTTGTACCGGCAGGTTAAACGCAGAAAGGCGTCGCGGCGCGCGGCGTCAAGCGCATACACGGCCTCGCCCTCGCGGATGTGCGTTGATATCAGCAGCATCTCCTCTACCGCGCCTTTGCAGATAAGCGTTTGCTGATGCTCCCCGTAGCGCTCCACCACCACCGAGACGCGACGACGCGCAAAATCAAACGGCAGCTCGTCAATTTTGAAATAGTTATCGCGCGGCGCAGTCGGCAGTTTCGCCTGTCCGGCCGCCAGCACCGCCCTGTCCATCAGGTTGGGCGTGCCGCTCAGGTTGACACTGTTCAGCCAGGCGAGCGAGAGCACCGCCAGGCTTTCCCGGCCATCGCAATCCAGATACTTTTCAAGGCAGACAGTATCCCGGGTAAGCGTGCCGGTTTTATCGGTACACAGCACATCCATCGCGCCGAAGTTCTGGATGGCGTTGAGACGTTTCACAATCACCTTGCGACGCGCCATCATGATCGCGCCTTTCGCCAGATTGGAGCTGACTATCATCGGCAGCATCTCCGGCGTCAGCCCGACCGCGACCGCCAGCGCGAAAAACGTCGCGTCTAACCAGTCGCCCTTGGTGAAACCGTTAATCAGCAGCACCACCGGCACCATGACCATCATAAAGCGGATCAGCAGCCAGCTGACGCTGTTCACACCCTTATCGAAGGCCGTCTGCGGGCGGTCGCCCGCGAGGGATTTCGCAAGCGAACCGAAGTAAGTTTCCGCGCCGGTCGCCACCACAACGCCGCGCGCGTGACCACTCGCCACACTGGTGCCCATCAGGCAGATATTGCCGCGGTCGAGCAGGCTGATGCCGGCGGCGGGCTGGTGCGCATGCGACGCACCTTTACTCTGGATATCGGCGGTAACGTCGTACTTCTCCACCGGCAGGGATTCGCCGCTCAGCATCGCCTGGCTGATAAACAGGTCACGCGATTCGAGCAGCCGGAGATCCGCGGGCACCAGGTCGCCTGCAGACAGAAACACGATATCGCCCGGCACGAGTGCTTCGACCGGGATCTCTTGTTTCTCGCCCTCTTCGTGTCGGGCGCTTCGCCGTAGTACGGTCGCCGTCGTGCGCACCAGCGCTTTCAGCGCCTGCGCCGCCTTGTTGGTGCGAAACTCCTGCCAGAAGCGCAGCAGGCCGCTTAACAGCACCATCGTCACGATGATCGTGACGCCGGTCAGATCGGTATCCTGCCCGGCACGCAGCGGATACCAGTAATCGGTGAAGAAACTAATGAGCGCAAGCGCCATCAGCACCAGGATAAATGGATTATTAAACGCCTGGAGCAACTGCACCGGCGCGGGCGGCGCTTTATCATGCGCCACTTCGTTGAGACCATACGTTTCCAGGCGCACGCGGGCCTCTTGCCCGGTTAACCCCCTTTCACTGCTGTCGAGCCGCGATAACGTCTGTTCCGGGCGTTCTGTGGACGCCGTTTCGATGCAGAAAAGCGCCGCTTTATTTTCAGCAGCCGTGTTCTGTTTTTTTTGAGTGAGCTTTGCCATACCGGCACCTGTATTTCAGGTCGCGGCGAAACGCGGTCACGTCCGCCGCAAAGGTTTTTAAAAGGCGCACGCCATTTCGCCTTTAAAAGAAAAGGCGTACGTAATGGGTATTAATAAAAATAAAGGAATTAGCGTAAAGGCGGAGGAAATAGCGCGGTGTGAAAGAAAAACATGGTTAAGCACTCCATAATAACAACAGGAATAAAAAGCTCGGGGTGCAATCAGAAAAAATGCGTTGCTGCCCGCCGTGAAAGGCAAACAGCGAGAGGGGTGTCGCGGGTTTGCCTGTTAGTAAAATCGGGTATCGCTGTTCAGGGTGAGATCTCCTTCTGGAATTTTCCCGCAGTATAATAGCGGGAGAGGCAAAGTAAACGCTTAACGCCCGATGGTTGACAGAGTGTTTAGAGTCATCAGTTTGTTATTAAAACCGACAGGCAAGCAGCCAAAATAATAATGGTGGGGGGAAAGATAAGTCGTATTTAAGGATGAATGTCGGCGCTGCCGCGGGATAATGTATTTAATGAGCGCTACGTTAATACGTAAAACGGCTTTCGTCAGGGGCGAAAGCCGTCGGTTGCGATATTACTCGTCGAAATACCAGTAGCCCTGATTCACCAGCGCGGTGAGCTCCTCAATAAATGCCGGATTGTCCAGCGCATCAACGAGTTCATTCTGGCCGAGCCTGGTATAACGACACAGCGCGTCTGCCGCGCGCGGGTCGACGGTTTCCAGCCGCTCGCTGTTGATAAAAAAGCGACCGCCGACGTTCAGCACCCGCAGCCCGCTCAGGCGCGACAGCGTTTCACCGTCTTTCAGCGCATCCCGTATCTCCTGCGCCGTGTACGGCGGCTCGGCGGCCGCGATATCCAGCTCATGGCGCGGCGTGGTCACAAACGTTCCGAACCACTGCTTAAAATCTTCCGGCTGGTTAATCATCGACAGCATCATGTCGCGAATACGGTCGAGCTCATCATCCTCGACGCGGCCCGGATGCTCGCGACAGGTGAGGTCGGGGTCGCTGTAGTGTTCGCCGCCCAGATCGTTTTCCAGGGCATAATCCGCAAAGCTGCTGATTAAATCGCGGCCATTTGGCCCGCGAAAGCCGACGGAGTAGTTCAGCGCCGTCTCATGCGTAAAGCCGTCATGCGGAAAGCCAGGCGGGATATAAAGGATATCGCCCGGCATCAGATCTTCATCAATGATCGGTTCGAACGGATCAACATGCAGCAGCGCCGGATGCGGGCAGAACTGACGCATCGGCAGTTTGTCGCCCACGCGCCAGCGACGGCGGCCCATTCCCTGAATAATAAACACGTCGTACTGATCGATATGCGGCCCCACGCCGCCGCCCGGCACGGAAAACGAAATCATTAAATCATCCAGCCGCCAGTCCGGCAGCACGCGGAAGGGACGCACCAGTTCAGCGGACGGCATATGCCAGTGGTTGACGGCCTGCGCCAGCAGCGACCAGCCCGTATCGCCAAGCCCGTCGAAATGTTCGAACGGGCCGTTGCTGGCGTGCCATTTGCCGTCGCTGTGGCTCACCAGACGGCTGTCGACCTCCGGCTCCATCGCCAGCCCCGCCAGCTCGTCTGGCGTTATCGGGTCAATAAAGTTCGCAAACGCCTGCTTCAGCACCACAGGTTTTTTCTGCCAGTATTCTTCTAAAAATTCCGGCCAGTTCAGATTGAGTTGGTACGCCATGTCATCACACCAGTGAAGGATTAAGGGCGTGATTATAAGAAGTCTCCCCGTCGCGCCGCCTTGTCATGGGTCAAGCGCGCCTGAGCATTACCCGCAAACGGAGTATTGAGGTATGATCAACCGTCATTTACCGCCGGAGGGCTTATGCATTATCTGCTGGAACTGATTGCCGATCTTCTGATTTACTGGCCGTTCAGCCGCACACCGGCTCAGGAGAAAAACACGATTACCGGGTTGAAATACCAGCCGCTCTTTACCGTTCCCTCGGACGATCCCCGCACGAAAAAGACTAAAAACAACCCGGCGGAGTAATTGCTTCGCCGCTACGCCGTACGCCGCTACGCCTCTAATTATCCCCGAAAACCCGCTTATATCGACCCATCGGCTTTACCCGCAGAATGTTACGCTGCGTAACAATCCAGATACTGTCCTCATTTTAGACCGGGTGAATGATGGCGCGTCGCGTTTCAGGGCTGCTGAAGGCAGTCTGTTTTTGCTTTGTTCTCGTCGTGCTGTTCGTCATCACGGTCTCCCCCGCCCGCGCGCTCTCCACCGCCTGTACGGCGCTGAATGCCGCAAGCCCGGCGAGCGCTGGCACCGGCAACCCGGACGCCTGCGCCGTTAACGCCGGTGAGAGCGTAACGCCCAATAAAAAACGGCGCGGGGCCTGAGCCCTGCGCCGCTGATGCGTGTGTGGCTATCGCGTTATGGCCGGCGGAACAGCGCGATGCTACGCCCTTCCAGCTCAAAATCCTTCTCTTTGGTAATAACAACCCCTTCGTTCGCGGTGTCTGAGGTGGTCAGCTCCAGCACCCACCCGCCTTCGCCAAACTGCGGAATGCGGAACGGCACGTTGCCTTCAAACGGGTTGAACAGCATCAGCACGTCGTGCCAGATCCCCTCTTCGGTCTCCAGATCGGGCCTGCCAATATAGACGCCCAGCGTCGAGCCTTCGTCCCACTGTTCCGGCTGCTGATAGCCCCCGCCCGCGTTGAACCACTCGATAACCATACCGTCACGCCAGTTTTCCCGGCGCAGCAGCGGCTGCTGCGCGCGCAGCTTAATTACACGACGGGTAAACTCGCGCAGCGCTTCGGCGCTCTCCGGCAGGTTTTCCCAGTGCACCCAGGAGATCTCGCTGTCCTGACAATAGCCGTTGTTGTTGCCCATCTGGCTGCGGCCAAATTCATCGCCCGCCAGCAGCATTGGCGTACCGTGAGAGAACAGGAGCGTGGCGAGGAAGTTGCGTTTCTGACGCTCGCGCACCGCATTAATGCCTTCATCATCCGTCGGCCCTTCAGCGCCGTAGTTGTATGAGCGGTTATCGTTATGACCGTCGTTATTGTCCTCGCCGTTGTCCTCGTTGTGTTTACTGTTGTAGGACACCAGATCGTTAAGCGTGAAGCCGTCGTGCGCGGTAATAAAATTCACGCTCGCCCACGGCCTGCGCCCGCGCTGATCGTAGAGGTCGCCGGAGCCGAGCAGGCGCGCGGCGAAATCGGTCGAAACGTTATCGCCCTTCCAGTATTCGCGCACCGTATCGCGGTATTTGTCGTTCCACTCCGCCCAGCCCGGCGGGAAGCCGCCCACCTGATAGCCGCCGGGGCCGATGTCCCACGGCTCGCCGATAAGCTTCACCTTCGAGAGCACCGGGTCCTGCATGATGGCGTCGAAAAAGCCGCCACGCTGGTCGAAGCCCTCCGGCTCGCGCCCGAGGATAGTGCCGAGATCGAAGCGAAAACCGTCGATATGCATCGATTCCGCCCAGTAACGCAGGGAATCCATCACCATCTGCAACACGCGCGGATGCGAAGTGTTCACTGTGTTGCCGGTACCGGTATCGTTGATGTAGTAACGGTGCTGATCCGGCATGGTACGGTAGTAAGAGAAGTTGTCGATGCCTTTAAAAGAGAGCGTCGGGCCAAGCTCGTTCCCTTCCGCGGTGTGGTTGTAGACCACATCCAGGATAACCTCGATACCGGCGTCATGGTAGGCGCGCACCATATCGCGGAACCCCTGGATGCCGCGCGGGCCGAAATAGCGCGAGGCAGGCGCGAAAAAGCCCAGCGTGTTATAGCCCCAGAAGTTTTTCAGGCCCTTGTCGAGCAGGTGCTGATCGTCCGGGAACCAGTGTACCGGCAGCAGTTCGACAGAAGTAATGCCGAGGCTCTTGATGTAATCCACCGTCGCCTTGTGCGCCATGCCGTCGTAGGTGCCGCGCAGCTCCGGCGGCACCGCCGGGTTGAGCTGCGTGAAACCTTTGACGTGCGTCTCATAGACCACCGCATGTGGCCAGACGATGGAAGGCCGTTTCTGATCCTGCCAGTCGAACTCGTTCGGATCGATAACGCGGCACTTCGGCATATACGGCGCGCTGTCGCGCTCATCAAACGTCAGGTCTTTATCTTCATGCAGCAGATCGTAGGCAAAATGCGCCTCATTCCACTCGATATTTCCGGCGAGCTCGCGCGCGTACGGGTCAACCAGCAGTTTGTTCGGGTTGAAGCGGTGACCGTTTTCCGGATCGTACGGCCCGTGCACGCGATAGCCATACAGCGCGCCCGGTTGCAGGCCCGGCACATAGCCATGCCATATTTCATGCGTGTATTCCGGCAGCGTCAGCCGGGCGATTTCGTTTTTGCCGCTCGGATCGTAGAGGCAGAGCTCGACGCGCTCTGCGTGCGCCGAGAAAATCGCGAAGTTCACCCCCTCGCCGTCATAGTTCGCGCCGAGGGGATAACTGCATCCCGCCGTGATTTCAAAAGCCTTACCGTTTGACATATTTCCCTCTCCATCCAGGCCGTAAATTTTCAGGACTACCACGATTCATGATGTTTATTCGCATGGAATCAGTCGGTTATCAGGATCACGGACGAGCAGCCGTCGGCGGTCTCCAGGTTTATCTGATCGGTCAGATTAATCGTCTCGCCGGTCAGTACATTACGCCAGCGACGCTGAGCCAGCGTCGGCGGCAGGGCGATATGCGTGTCGTGCCAGCGGGCGCTGGCCGGCAGCGAGGCGCTCTCATACAGCGCGGTGAACATCAGCCGGGGCGCGATGACAATCAGCGCGTCGTCGCCGTGCGTGCGGGCATACGCAATCACGTTAGTGTCGAACTCGCCTTCGGCGTGCAGCGGCAGATAGTCGCCGTGGCGGAACAGCGCCGGATTCTGCTGGCGCAGGCGCAGCACGCGGGCGATAAGATGCTGTTTAAGCCGTCCGCTGAGCCAGTCCTGCGGCGTGGCGGCGAGATTCGCCTGCGGCGCCAGCATGCTGTCGAGCGCGATAAAGTCCGGCTCGCGGCGGTTATCCGGGTCCACCAGGCTGAAATTAAGCGCTTCGCTGCCCTGATAGATATCCGGCACGCCCGGCGCGGTCAGCTTAAGCGCCGTCTGGGTGAGGCTGTTGACCAGACCCGCACGGATAAACGGTTGCAGCGCGTCGTGGAAATCGTTCAGGAAATCCTGATTATCCGGCGACAGCAGATGGCTGGCGTAATCCAGTACCGCTTTTTCATAGGCATCGTTAGTATCCGCCCAGTCGGTACGCAGTTTGGCTTCGCGTAACGCCTTCTCAACGAACCCCAGAAAGCGTTCTTCCAGCGCTTTCAGGCCCGCTTCATCATCCGGTTTCAGCGTGGCGGGCCAGACGCCCGCCAGCGCCTGATAGAGCATCCAGGTATCGACGCCCTTCGGCGCGGTGCCGTCATTAAGAAACACCACTTTAGTCTGGTTGAGCTGACGCCAGCGGGCGACGCATTCTGCATAAAACAGCGGCGCTTCGGTCAGCGCATAGAGCCTGGCGCGCGCATCTTCACCACGTTTGGTGTCATGGGTTGACGTGCTGGTAAGCGCGTCCGGCTGATGTTGCAGGCGCAGTTTCATCTCTTTATGAAAGCGATCCGCAGAGTAGGTGCGCGGCAGCGGCTCGGCGCCTACTTCGTTCAGCGCGAGCTGCATGTGCTGGCGGAAAAACAGCGTGTCTTCCACCGATTTCGCCATCAGCGGACCGGTCAGTTGTTGAAAACGGGTGCGGAATGTGGCGGCGTCGGCGTGCGAGGCCGGCGAAAGCTTCCCGGCGAGCAGATCGACGAGAAAACCGAGCGCAGCCGGGTCCGGCGCATGCTCGCCCGCCTGGATTTTACCCGTCACTTTTTGCAACAGCGCGCTGTCGGCGGGCGTCAGCCCCTGTGCGGTGCCATAGGTGCGATAGACCGGGAACGCCACCAGCAATTCGCGCAGCGCGCCGCGCAGCAGCGGTTCTTCCAGCGTCACGCCTTCCGCCTGCGCGATACCGGCGGCGAGCCGCAGCAGCGTGGTGAATTCGCCTTCGAAATTGCGGTCAGCCATCAGCAGCTTGGCATCGCGCAGCTCGGCGCGCATATCCACTTCCTGGCCGACCACCTCGTGATACGCCTTGCTGAGATCGTCGAGCTTCGCGTCATCCACCAGCACATCCGAGAGCGCGGCGATAAATTCATAGCCGGTCGTGCCGGAAATTGGCCAGTCCTGCGGGATCTGCTCGCCTTTGCCGAGGATTTTCTCAACGGTGATATAGCAATCCGGCCCGGCTTTTTCACGCAACCGCTCCAGATACGCTTTCGGATCGGCAAGTCCGTCCACATGATCCACCCGCAGCCCGTCCACCGCGCCGGAATGCACCAGGTCGAGGATCAGCCGGTGGCAGTCGTCAAATACCGCTTCATCTTCAACACGCACGCCCGCAAGGCCGGTGATTTCAAAGAAACGGCGATACGAGAGCGATCGTGGCGCGTCGCGCCAGGAAATCAACTGGTAAGGCTGGCGGTCATGCAGCGCAGCGATGGCCTGTTTATCGGTGATGGCCAGCACGTCGGCCTCGCGTCCCTGCCAGGTCTCGGGGTTCAGTGGGTAATAGCTTTCGTAATAGGCCAGTGCCGGTTTACCGGTGTTCGGATCTGGTTTAACGCTGATTTCGCCATTTTCCAGCACAGTTTCAAACGTATCGCCGAGGAATGGCAGCGTCAGACGGCGTGACCAGTCGATATCGAAATGGCGCGCGTAACGGCTCTTTTCGCCGTGTTCAATCACATCGCGCCACCACGGGTTTTCAAGCGAGGCCGCCATGTGGTTCGGCACGATATCCAGGATAAGCCCCAGCCCGGCGTCTTTCAGAGCCTTGACCATCCGGTCGAAGCCTTCGCGCCCGCCGATAGCAGGCTCGATCTCGTTCGCGTCCGTAACGTCATAGCCGTGGGTGGAGCCTGTGGTGGCGGTAAACACCGGCGAGGCGTAAAGATGGCTGATGCCGAGCCGCTTCAGGTACGGTACCAGGCCCGCCGCGCGGTCAAAGGTCATACCGTTGCGAAACTGAATGCGGTACGTCGAGGTTGGGATGCTCATTACGCGTCTCCTTTCGCGAGGCGGACATGAATGCTGTCAGGTGGCAGAGCGTCGCTTGTCTGCGGCCAGGCGAACAGCGTATCGCCCGGCAGATCCGGCAGTGGACGCGGGCTATCGCCAATATTCAGCGCCAGCGACAGCGTGCCTTTCGGGAAGCGCCAGCTGACCGCCACAAAACCCGGCGCAGTCTCCACGACCTGGCCGCAGTGACCGCCCGCATTGGCGAGCAGCGGCACGATATGCTCGCGCCGCAGCGCCAGCAGTTCGCGGGTGAGCGCAAGCCACGCTTTACCCTCTTCGCTGTCCGGCTTCTGCCAGTCGAGTTTTGACATCTCGAAGGTCTGTTGCGCGTTCGGGTCCGGCACGCTGTCGCCTTCCCAGTCGCCGTGGCCCTCAAATTCGCGCGCGCGCCCTTCGCGTACGGCTTTCGCCAGCTCGCCATGGAAATCGGTAAAGAACAGGAACGGGTTAGTTTCACCGTACTCTTCGCCCATAAACAGCAGCGGAATATGCGGCGACAGCAGCAGCGTGGCGAGCAGCGCTTTGGTGCGATCGCGGCCTGCCAGTTCAGTCAGCCGTTCGCCCCAGGCGCGGTTGCCGACCTGGTCATGGTTCTGGATGAAATCGACGAACGCGACCGGCGGCTGGCCGGTGCTGTCAACGCCGCGCGCCTCGCCGCTCTGGGGCGACACCTCCCCCTGGTACGCAAAGCCTTCCGCCAGCACGCGGGCGACGCGTTTTTCCGGCTCGTCGGCGAAATCCTGGTAATAGGCGTGCGTTTCGCCGGTAGCCAATACATGAATGGCGTTATGGAAATCGTCATTCCACTCGCCGGTAAAGAGAGGCGCGCTGCCGTCCGGGTTACGCGGATGCAGGAAAATCACATTACGGCTGTCTTCCGTGGTGAGATGCGCGGGCCGGTCGGTTATCTCTGCGCGGATGCGCTCGGCGATCTCAATCAGCGCATGTTTCGGCGAAGTGTCTTCAATCTGATCGATGGCGTCAAAACGCAGGCCATCGAGGCGGTATTCTTTGAGCCAGTAAAGCGGCGCTTCCACGATATAGCGGCGCGCGGCGTCAACATCATAGGCAATGCCGTTGCCCCACGGCGTCATGCGCTCTTTGTGGAAGAAATCGGGGGCCAGCAGCGGCAGATAGTTGCCTTCCGGGCCGAAATGGTTGAGCACGATATCCAGCACGACTGAAAGCCCGTGTCCGTGGGCGGCATCGATAAACGCTCTGAAATCATCCGGCGTGCCGTAGGCCGCGTGCGGCGCATAGAGCAGGACGCCGTCGTAACCCCAGCCGCGGTTGCCGCCAAACTGCGACACCGGCAGCACTTCCAGCATGGTGACGCCAAGCTGCGCCAGATAGGGCAGCTTTTCAATGGCTGCGCGAAAGGTGCCTTCCGGCGTAAAAGTGCCGATATGCATCTCATACACGACCGTCTCTTCCCACGGACGGCCCTGCCAGTCAGTGTTTTTCCACTGATACGCCTGCGGGTCGACAACCAGCGACGGGCCGTTGACGTCCGCCTTCTGGGCGCGCGACGCCGGGTCCGGCACCGTCATACCGTCTGCCAGCACGAAGCAGTATTCGGTGCCAGGCGCGACGCCCGGCACGACCCGTTCAAACCAGCCATCGCCCGCCGGCGTCATTGCACTGTCCTGGCCGGCGAGCCGGAGCGTAACGCACTGTTGGCCCGTCGCCCAGAGACGAAAGCGAACGGCGCCGTCCGCCACATATTCGCTACCCCAACTTTTCAGGAATCTTGACTCCATTCTGTTACCTCGTTTAATCCAGAAGTGAGCAGTGGCGCGATCGCGCAATTTCCGCTCCCGCGGCGCGCCTCAGGAACGTTAACGTGTAAGCATGATCCGGGTGCCGCAGCGGGCCGGTAGTGCGCAGGACGCTTGTGTGAAAGCGAGTTCCTGCCGGGGAGATGTCACGATGTTCTGAATGTCCCGGCCCTGGCGGCATACGTGAACAATCATAGACCATTCCCGGAGAAGTGCCGGGAAGCGCGACGGAGCGCGTCAGGAATGCAAAAGGCGATGCCGCGTGCGACACGGCATCGGATGAGGCGTCAGGCGCTCACGAGGCGCGCGCACTGCTGGCGCATGCCGTCGAAGATCTGGCCGGCCAGCGCAGACGGAAAGCCTGTCGGGAGCGCATCCTCCACACGGGCGATCGCGGCCGGCGTCGCGGCGATAAGCTCGTCAATCATCTCTGTCACCTGGGCAGGCGACAGCCCGACAAGCTCGCCCTGGCGCAGCCAGTGACGGCGGCGGATCTGGCTCAGGTGGTAATAGTTGCTGCTGCCGCGCACCGCCATCGCAAGTTTGCACTTCTGCCAGGCAATCTGGTGATTGCCGGGGCCGATGACCGGCCAGGCGGAGAGCACGTCGTAGAGCGGCGTCAGGTGATAGCGGTTGCCGGGCAGATGGGCGATGCTGAAGTTTTTGGCGTGACCATCAGTGGCCGCGAGGATCCAGAAGATAATCTGGGCGCGAAAAAAGTGGGCGCGGTCGGCCTGCGCATGTTCAGAGCGGCTCAGGACAGTCATGATATCGCCGATGCCCGGCCCGCCATCGGTCTGATATTTACGCAGCGGCGAGACGCCGATCGCCTGGCACATGTCCTCCTGCGGGAGGCGCAGCCACCACTTTTTATCACCCGACAGCCGCCTGTCGAAACGCTCAACGATCAGCGCTTTTTGCTCTTCGAACTGCGCCATCTGCGTGCGCGCGACCGGAATGCCGTACGCGTCCAGCAGCACCGAGCAGAGCCATTCGTTTTCAATGGAGGTGCGCATATCCGCCTGCATGTTGCCCACCAGCCCCAGGGGGAGCTTGAAAATATGCGTGGTGGGCGTATTGCCCTCAGGCAGGCACCATTGCCCGTCGTGCCACAGCAGCGCGGTTTTCTCCTGCGCGCCGGCGATGGAGAGCCGCAGTTCCTCGTCGCTACCGTGTTGACCGGGAAAAGACGCAGCGGTGTGGCGCAGCATCGCGGCGATATCCACTGTAGAGAGCGGTCGCGCGCGAATGGTATACAGCCCTTCCGGCGCTTCACCGTCGCGCAGCAGCTGGATTGCCCCGACGCAGTCGCGTCCGAGCTCCGCCAGCAGATCGAACGGTTCCAGGCTTTGCGCCCGGTAGCGCGTCGCCAGACGCCGCCGGATGCCTTCGCTGTCCGGCAACAGGTTATCGAAGTAATCGCGTACCCGCGCGCCGCGGTACGGCTGATTGCCGGGCGTGAACGGCAACGACAGCGAGAGCGGCCTGCCCTGCGCGTCATGGATCCAGTCCGGAAGGTAGTGCAGCCGGTCCTCGCCGTTATGTTTATCCCAGTAACCGACCGGGATGCCGTTCATCCAGAGCGCCAGGCGCGGCGTGCGGCGCATCGTCACCACGCCTCGCGACGGGCGGGCGAGTCGTCGCGCGCGGTGGTCTCACGCTCTGATGTGGCCTGCGTTTCGCTGAGCGCGATTTCAATACCGAGCACGTTAAACACCCGGAACAGACGCTCAATGCTGGCTGTGGCCGGGTTAGCCTCCAGGCGGGCGTAGGTCTGCTGCGTCACGCCGAGCCGTTCAGACACCTCTTTCTGGGTCAGCCCCTGATTTTTACGAAAGCCCACCAGCAGCGGGCGCAACTGGCTGAGCGTCTTCAGTGGATATACCGTGTTCATGCTTTGATCCGCACCTTCAGAAACAAACGATAAGCTGTATTGGCTATTTTACACCCTTCAGGCTGTAACAGGCAAATACAGCGTTAAGGATGTTAAAAAGGGAATACAGCCTTAACGTTGTATCACGAGACAGGACAGGCGGCATCAGACATGGCTTTTGCCGCGCGCCCAGTACGCCATAAAGCTGGCGCGGGCCGGATCGAGCTGGCGCTCGCGCGTCAGGTAATGACGCAGCCGTTTTACCGCGCCGGATTCCGCCGCCACCCAGGCGCGAAAGGCCCCTGCCCCGTCGGCGCGCTGCCAGATAAGCGCGTCGTCGTCGCTCTCCTCCTGCGCCTCCTGGTCGGTGGCAAGCGCGCACGCCGGAAGCGCGGCGGCCGCTCTGACCGCTGCCAGCAGCCGCTCGCCATGCGCGGCATGCGCGTCCCGCGCCAGCCAGTGGATATCGGCGAAAGGATAGCGCAGGGGCTGTACGTCCTGCGCCAGCGGCACTTCGAGAAACGCCTGTACCCGGGGCGGCGCTGGCTGACGGGCGAGCTGTTCGAGAATACCGAGCGCGGCGGGCAACGCCGTTTCATCGGCCACTAAAAGCGCCTCGCGCAGCGCGTCGCCGGCAGCCCACTCATAGCCGCCGCTGTCGCCGAGGAAATTACCGTCCGGCGCGACGATTTGCAGCGCATCGCCGGGTTTTGCGTGCGTCGCCCAGCGTGACGCCGGCCCGGTGTCGCCGTGCAACACAAATTCCACGTCCATTTCGCACGCCGTCCGGCGCAGCTCGCGCAGCGTATAAGTGCGCATGAAAGGCCGTTGCTCGCGCGGCAGCGCCAGATAATCCTGATACCAGTTGTCGCTCACCGGCAATGACGCGGTTTCGCCCTCAGACCTGGCAAAAAGCAGCTTGATGCGCTGATCGGGCGCCTCATGTTTCATGTGCGCCACGTCCGGGCCGGTGAACACACAGCGCAACAGCGACGGCGTGACAGCGACGCGACGGCGCAGCGTCACATTAAAAATACGGTAACTGGCGGTCATTCGGTGGACTCCTGCGGCGCCGCGCGGCGCCATACGATGACGCTGAACAGTAAAAACAGCGCAGCAATGAGAAAGGCGGCGGCGATAAGTCTCTGTTCGCCAAACCAGAGCGATATTACAGGCACCAGCAGCGCGCTGGCCCCGTAGCCGAGCGTGTGGCTGGTGGCGATGACGCCCGCGCCTTTGCCGGTGGTGAGCCTGTCGTTAAGCAGCACCTGATAGCCCGGCGTCGCCATCGCCGCGCCGAAAGCGGTGACGGCGATCCCGGCGTAAAAGGTCAGCAGCCCCGGCAGGATCATCAGCAGCAGACCGACGGCCATCAGCCCCGCCGCGCTCAGCAGCAGGGCGCGCGGCGAAAGCCGCTGCGGACGCACGACCAGAAACTGCGCCAGCAGCGTGCTGGCCGCGGCAAGGCTTAATAACAGCGCCACGTGGTGGCTTACTTTGCTGATATCGCCCTGAAACAGCGGGCGCAGATGCGGCGAGAGGCCAAGCTGCATCAGGCTGACAGCGGCCGCCAGCAGCAGCGCGAGCGCAAGAAAAGGAAACATATCGGGGCGCAGCCGCGCCGACTGGTGCGCCACCGGCGCGAGCGGCGGATCGTTATGCTGGCGCGCGACCAGCAGCAGCGCAATAAACGGCGCCAGCGCCATCAGCCAGAGTGGCATCTGCGGGTGAAGACTGAGCGCGGCGGCGGCGAGCGGCGGACCGATTAAACGTCCGCAGCTCAGCCCCGAACTGACCGAGGCGAGCGCCGCGAGCCGGTTTTCCATGCCTGCCCGCTGCATCGCCCAGGTCTGGGCGGCAGGCACCATGCCGGAAACCGTCAGGCCATACAGTGCGCGGGAGAACACCAGACCGGCAAGCCCAAAGGACGCGCCGACCAGCCCGCGCGCCATGGCCCAGACGACCAGCGCCATTACGGCAAAACTCGCCAGATAGCCGCCGAGCGCGGCGACCACCACAAATTTACAGCCGCGAATTTCCGTCTGTCGTCCCCACCAGGGCGAGCCTGGCAGAAACAGCATTGATCCAAACATCAGCAGCCCGGCCCAGACGGAGAGCGACAGCCCCGTCATCTGCACCAGTTGCGGCAGCACTACCAGTAAACCATTCTGCCCGATCCCGAGCAGACCCGCGCACAGCGCCAGCGGCCAGAGCGAAGAGCCTGTGCGACGGGCGTGTACAGCGTGAGAAGAAGCATCCATAAGCGGGTAAATATATTGTCAATAAATGTGAGGGAATTATGAAATTAATGAAAACAAATATTGCAAAAATAGTTGCCAGTGTAAATAGAATCCCTATCATAACGATAATCATTATCAACAAAGGATATGTTTGTTATGGTTTCCCTGCCCCGCCCCGCCGCAACCGACGTCGCGGCTCAGTGTTTTCTCAACGCCCTGCTGCGTGAAACCCGGGACTGGCAACTGCTCCCCGGCACATCGCCTCAGGAACCGGCGCAGATCCATTATCCCCTTTCTGACACGCAGGCGATCCGCATCCCGCTGCGCTATTTTTCCCCGACGCAACACCATCAGTACCTGTTTCCGGCGCAACTGGTGGCAAGCGACAACGATCGCTGCGAAGCGATTGATTTTGCGCGTCTGGTGGATCTGATTCTGGCGAAGCCCTCTGTGAGAGGCGAACTGGCTGACGAGGTGCTGGAGCGTTTCGCGCGGCGCGTACAGGAAAGCCATCGTCATACCTGGCAGGCTATTGAATTACGTCATGACTGGAACACACTGCGCGCGCAGCCGTTGAATTTCGCAGAGGCCGAACAGGCGCTGCTGGTGGGCCACGCCTTTCATCCGGCGCCGAAATCCCACGAGCCGTTTGATGAAACCGAAGCCCGCCGTTACCTGCCGGATTTCGCGCCCCGTTTTCCGCTGCGCTGGTTCGCGGTGAATAAAACGCATGTGGCGGGCGAGAGCCTGGCGCTGGATCTGCGTACACGTCTGCTGCGCTTCGCCGCACAGAGCGCGCCGGCGCTGCTTGAGCACTTTACCGATACGCGCTGGCTGGTGCCGATGCACCCGTGGCAGGCGGCGTATCTGCTGGAACAGCCGTGGTGTCAGCAACTGGTGGAGCGCGGCGACCTGACCGATCTCGGCGAGGCGGGCGCGCGCTGGCTGCCGACCAGCTCGTCGCGTTCGCTCTACAGCGAAACCAATAACGACATGATCAAATTTTCGCTCAGCGTGCGCCTGACCAACTCGGTGCGCACGCTGTCGGTGAAAGAAGTCAAACGCGGCATGCGTCTGGCGCGCCTGGCGCAGACCAGCCGCTGGCAAGCCCTGCAGGCCCGTTACCCGACGATGCGCGTCATGCAGGAGGATGGCTGGGCGGGGTTGCGCGACGCGCAGGGACAGATCCAGGAAGAGAGCCTGATGGCGCTGCGCGTCAATCTGCTGTTCGACACGCCACAAACCCAGACCAATGTGCTGGTGAGCCTGACGCAGGCCGCGCCGGACGGCGGCGACAGCCTGCTGGCCTCGGCGGTGCGTCGTCTGAGCCACCGCCTCAACCTGCCGCCGGAGCAGGCGGCGCGCTGCTGGGTGCAGGCGTACTGCGACCGCGTGCTGCTGCCGCTGTTCAGCGCCGAAGCCGACTACGGCCTGGTGTTGCTCGCGCATCAGCAAAATATCCTCGTCGAGATGCAGCAGGATCTGCCGGTGGGCCTTATCTACCGCGACTGCCAGGGCAGCGGCTTTACGGATGGCGCGATGCTGTGGCTGGCGGAAGCTGGTGAGCCAGAGGCGGAAAACCGCTTCAGCGAAGCGCAACTGCTGCGCTACTTCCCGTATTACCTGCTGGTGAACTCCACGCTTGCGGTCACCGCCGCGCTGGGCGCCGCCGGGTTCGACAGCGAAGAAAACCTGATGACGCTTGTGCGTGACGCGCTAGCCCGCCTGCGCACCTCGGCCCGCGACACCCGCTGCCTCGATTACGTGCTGGAGAGCCGCCACTGGAATTGTAAAGGTAATTTCTTCTGTTATCTGCACGACCACAATGAAAACACCATCGCCGATCCGGCGGTCATCTACTTCAACTTCGCTAATCCGTTCGCAGGGAGCACGCATGATGCCTGAAGCCAGCATTGTTCATGACGGTTACGGTTTTCGCTGTTCGCGGCTGGAGATGGCGTTGCCGCTGGCACTCGGGCTGGATGGCAGCGCCGTACTGAATCATCCGGGTACGCTGCCGGAAGGCTGGCTCGCCGCCGCGCTCGATCAGCTGTTTGTTGCCGCCCCCACACTTACCGGCGTCACGCTGCCGTGGGCGCAGTGGCGCGACGAGCCGCAGGCGCAGGCGCTGTTTGACGCGGTGCAGTGTGACTATCTGGCCCGCGACGCGTTCTGGCAGCTGCCGCTGTGGCTGCGCGGCGAGCGAGCGCCCGCCCGCCCCGGCATGCAGTTTGACGACGCGCGCCAGCTCGCATTCCCGGCGCGCCCGCCGCGGCCGCAAGGAGAGGTGTATCGTCGCTACGATCCGCAAATTAAACGCACGCTCAGTTTCCGGGTCGCCGATGTGGCGCTGGATGCGGAACGGTTTACCCGCTGGATGAACGCGCCGCGCGTCAACGCCTTCTGGGAGATGGCCGGCCCGCAGGCGGAGCAGGAGAATTATTTGCGTAAGCAGCTCGACTCCACTTACTGCTATCCGCTCATCGGCTGCTTCGATGACGAGCCGTTCGGCTATTTTGAGATCTACTGGGCGGCGGAAGATCGCATTGGTCGTCACTACCGCTGGCAGCCGTTCGATCGCGGCCTGCATATGCTGGTGGGCGAGGAGCAATGGCGTGGCGCGCCCTTTATCCGCAGCTGGCTGCGCGGCCTGAGCCACTATCTGTGGCTCGATGAGCCGCGCACGCAGCGCCTCGTCGCGGAGCCGCGCTTCGATAACCAGCGCCTGTTCCGCCACCTGCCGGTCGCCGGTTTCGATACCGTTAAAGAGTTCGATTTCCCGCACAAGCGCTCGCGTCTGGTGATGAGCCAGCGCAGCCGTTTCTTCAGCGAGGTGGGCTTATGATGCTGCAACGCTGGGAGCGGGTGAACCGCGAGATGGTGGCGAAAATCCTCGCCGAGCTGGAGTATGAACGCACGCTGACGGCGCAGGAGACAGAAACGAACCGCTGGGCCATCGCGCTCGGCGATGAAACCTGGACGTTTGACGCAAAGCGCGGTATCTGGGGCTGGCTGCATATCGACCCGGCGACGCTTGAAAACGACAGCGCAAGCCAGGTGGAAGCCGAAAGCGCCCTGCGCCAGCTGGCCGTGGTGCTGAAGATGAGCGACGCGCAGACGGCGGAACATCTGGAAGATCTTTACGCCACGCTGCGCGGCGACCTGCAATTGCTGGAAGCGCGTGCGGATTTAAGCGCCGACGCGCTTATCGATATGGATCCGGACGAGCTCCAGTGTCTGATGTCGGGCCACCCAAAATTCATCTTCAATAAAGGCCGGCGCGGCTGGGGGCTGGATGCGCTGAAAGCTTACGCGCCGGAATACCGTGGTCGTTTTCGCCTGCACTGGGTCGCGGTACGCCGTGACCTGATGGTCTGGAGCAGCGACGCCGACTGCGACATTAATAACCTGCTGGCAAGCGCGATGGACGATGCCGAGCGCATGCGCTTTAACCGCTACTGGCAGGCGCTGCATCTTGATGATCGCTGGCTACCAGTGCCGCTGCACCCGTGGCAGTGGCAGCAGAAGATTGCCCTGCATTTCCTGCCGCAGCTGGCGCGCGGCGAAATTATCGACCTCGGCGAGTTTGGCGACGAGTACATCGCCCAGCAGTCGCTGCGCACGCTCACGAACGTCAGCCGCCGCGCGCCGTTTGATATCAAGCTGCCGCTGACCATTTATAACACCTCCTGTTACCGCGGCATTCCGGGCAAATATATCGCCGCCGGGCCGCTCGCCTCACGCTGGCTGCAACGGCAGTTCGCCCACGATAAAACGCTGCTGGCTACCGGCGCGCAGATCCTTGGCGAGCCTGCCGCGGGTTATGTCTCGCACACCGGTTACGCCGCGCTGAAAACCGCGCCGTATCGCTATCAGGAGATGTTTGGCGTTATCTGGCGCGAGAACCCGTCCTGCTGGTTGCAGGAGGGCGAACAGGCGGTGCTGATGGCGGCGCTGATGGAAACCGACAACGCAGGGCGCCCGCTGATTGACGCCTGGATTGCGCGTTCCGGTCTGAGCGCCGAGGCCTGGCTGACACAGCTCTTCCGCGCTGTCGTGATCCCGTTTTATCACTTGCTGTGCCGCTATGGCGTGGCGCTGATTGCCCACGGCCAGAACGTGACGCTGGTGATGAAAGGCCATGTGCCGCAGCGCATCCTGCTGAAGGATTTCCAGGGCGATATGCGTCTGGTCGATGACAAGTTCCCGGAGATGGAGAGCCTGCCGGAGCCGGTGAAAGCCGTTACCGCGCGACTTAGCGCCGACTACATTATTCACGATTTACAGACCGGGCACTTCGTGACCGTGCTGCGTTTCGTCTCGCGCCTGACCGAGCAGTGCGGCGTCAGTGAAACCCGCTTCTACCAGCTGCTGGCTGACGTGCTGCAAAATTATATGGCCGCCCACCCGGAAATGGCGGCACGCTTCGCGCAGTTTGATCTGTTTAAACCGCAAATCATCCGCGTGGTGCTGAACCCGGTCAAACTCACTTTCTCAGAGCATGACGGCGGCAGCCGCATGTTGCCCAACTACCTCACCGATCTTGATAACCCGCTGTATCTGGTCACCAGGGAGACCGCATCATGAAAACGTACGATTTCATCGGCATTGGCATCGGCCCGTTTAATCTCAGCATCGCCGCGCTTGCCGAAGGGCTTGACGGCTTCAGCTCGCTGTTCCTTGAACGCAAACCGCACTTCTCCTGGCATCCGGGCATGATGGTGCCGGACTGTCATATGCAGACCAGTTTCCTGAAAGATCTGGTCAGCGCCGTGGAGCCGACCAACCGCTACAGTTTTCTGAACTACCTGGTGCAGCGCAAAAAGTTCTACCGCTTCCTGACGACCGAGCAGCGTACCGTCTCGCGCGAAGAGTTCGCCGATTATCTGTGCTGGGCCGCAGAGAGCCTGAGCAATCTCGCCTTCAGCCAGCAGGTGCAACAGGTGAGCTTTAATGAGGCGGCCGGGTTGTTTGAAGTGGTGACGCAGCGCGATCGCTTCCTGGCGCGCCACGTCTGCATGGGGATCGGCAAGCAGATCAACCTGCCCGACTGCGTGCACACCCAGAGCGACCAGTGCTTCCACGCGAGCGAAATGATGCTGCGCACGCCGTCGCTTGCCGGTAAGCGCGTGACCGTGGTAGGCGGCGGCCAGAGCGGCGCCGATCTGTTCCTGAATATTTTCCGCGGCGAATGGGGCCAGCCTGCGGCGCTGAACTGGGTGTCACGCCGCAACAATTACAATGCGCTCGATGAGGCCGCGTTTGCGAACGAGTATTTCACGCCGGAATATCTGGAAAGCTTCGCGCAGCTTGATGAAAAGACGCGCTGCGCGCTGCTCGCCGAACAGAAGATGACCTCTGACGGCGTGACGTCTGAATCGCTGCTGGCTATCTATCGCGCGATGTATCACCGCTTTGAGGTGCTGCGCGAAAAACCCTGGGCGCATCTGCTGCCGTCACGGTCAGTCACGCGTGTCGCCCAGCAGGGGCAGGGCCAGCGACTGACGCTGCGCCATCACCTCGACGGCGGCGAAGAGTCGCTGGACGCCGACGTGGTGATTTTCGCCACCGGCTACCGCCCTGCCCAGCCGGCGTTTCTTGCCCCGCTGGCGCACCGTCTGGAACTGGATGCGCGGGAAGGCTTCCGGGTCAACACCGATTTCACGCTGGCGTGGAACGGCCCCGCCACGAATCATCTTTTTGCCGTTAATGCCGGGATGCACAGCCTCGGCATTGCGGAACCCCAGCTCAGCCTGATGGCCTGGCGGGCGGCGCGCATTCTGAATGTGGCGCACCCTGACGAGCCGTTTGAACTGAGCACCACGCCTGGCGTGATCCACTGGCGCTCCCGGCCAGAGCGGGAAGCGCGCCAGGTTTCTCAACCTGTAAAAAGCACTGACTACTAACACACTCTCAGGAACACCATAACAATGAAGCGTCCTTATCTTTGGGTTTTGAATCCTTGTTTGCTTGCCATGCTTTCCGCCTCCGCCTGGGGGGCGCCGCAGAAAGAAGAGACGCTGGTGGTCGCCGCCAGCCGTACCGGACACAGCGCTGCGGATATGGCACAGACCACGTGGGTCATTGAACAGGCTGATATTGAGCAGCAGGTTCAGGGCGGTAAAGAGTTAAAAGAAGTGCTGGCGCAGCTGATCCCCGGCATGGACGTCAGCAGCCAGGGGCGTACTAATTACGGCATGAACATGCGAGGCCGCTCCATGATGGTGATGGTGGACGGCGTGCGTCTGAATTCTTCACGTATCGACAGCCGCCAGCTGGACTCCATCGATCCTTTTAACATTGAGCGCATCGAAGTGATCTCCGGCGCGACGTCCCTGTACGGCGGCGGCAGCACCGGCGGCCTGATTAACATCGTGACTAAAAAAGGCCAGCCGGAGACGCAGGTTGAGTTCCAGACGGGGACCAAAACCGGCTTTAACAGCCATAACGATCATGACGAAAACGTGGCGGCAGCCGTGAGCGGCGGCAACGATAACGCGTCGGGCCGCCTCTCTGTTGCGTACCAGCGCTACGGCGGCTGGTATGACGGCAATGGCAAAGAAGTCATTATCGATAACACCCAGACCGGCCTGCAGTATTCCGACCGCCTGGATGTAATGGGTACCGGCACGCTGAATATTGATAACCACCAGCAGTTGCAGCTCACTACCCAGTACTATAAGAGCCAGGCCGACGGCAAACATGGCCTGTTCCTGGGTGAGGATTTCTCCGCCGTGACGGGCGGCAGCACCGCCTATAACAAAGGCAACCTGGATTCCGATCGTCTGCCCGGTACAGAGCGTCATCTGATTAATCTGCAGTATACGAATACCGATGCGTGGGGTCAGGAACTGGTCGCGCAGATCTATTATCGCGATGAAAACCTGACGTTTTACCCCTTCCCGACGCTTAACGCCGCCCGTACAAACGTCACCGCGATTGGCGCCTCGCAGCAGAAAACCGATTTCTGGGGCGGCAAGCTGACGGTAAACAGCAAACCACTGGATGCCCTCACTCTTACGTATGGCGTTGATGCCGAGCATGAAACCTTCGATGCTAACCAGCAGTTTTTTGACAGAGATAAAGCGGCCGCCAGCGGCGGTATGAAGCTGGATAATGCCTATAACGTTGGCCGTTATGCCAGTTACAGCGTCACCAACTTCGCTCCGTTCCTGCAGACCAGTTATGATCTGAATGACGCCATCACCTTAAGCGGCGGCGTGCGTTATCAGTACACCAAAAACAAGGTGGACGATTTTGTCGGTTACAGCCAGCAGCAGGGGATTGCGACCGGTAAAGCGACCTCTGCCGATGCGATTCCGGGCGGCTCTACCGATTACAAAAACTTCCTCTTTAACGCGGGCATTCTGGGTCGCCTGAGTGAACGCCAGCAGGTATGGTTTAACTACTCGCAAGGCTACGATCTGCCGGATGTCGCGAAATACTACGGCACTGGCACCTATCGACTTGAGAACGGTCATTATCGCCTGCTGAAAAGCGTCAACATTAATGACTCAAAAATTGAAGGCATTAAAGTTAACTCTTATGAGCTGGGCTGGCGTTACACCGGTGATAATCTGCGTACGCAGGTCGCGGCATACTACTCGCTGTCGGATAAAACGACCGATATCAACGACGATATGACCATCTACCTCAAAGATGACAAGAGACGGGTTTATGGCGTGGAAGGCCAGGTGGATTATTTCTTCAGTGACAGCGACTGGAGTACCGGCGCGAACTTTAACGCGATCAAATCGCAGACGCGTGTAGATGGCGGCTGGAAAAAGCTCTCCGTGGATGACGCCAGCCCCTCGAAAGCCAGCGCGTGGGTGAGCTGGGCGCCGGATAACTGGACGCTGCGCCTGCAAAGCACCCAGACGTTCGATATCTCTGATGAAGAAGGTAAGAGAATCGACGGCTATAACACCATGGACTTCCTTGGCAGCTATACCCTGCCGGTCGGTAAGATTGGCTTCAGCATCGAAAACCTGCTGGATGAAGACTACACCACCGTATGGGGACAGCGTGCGCCGGGGCTCTACAGCCCGGCCTATGGCTCGCCAGATCTCTATACCTATAAAGGTCGCGGCCGTACGTTTGGGGTAAACTACTCCGTGCTGTTCTGACAGCCGCAACATGCGAAAAAGGCCGCCGGGAGCGGCCTTTTTTTGTTCTTTCCCGGAAGGTCTCTCGCAGAACCACTGTAATGCTTTACAGCTCACCGTAGTGGATATCATTTTTCCAGCCGTATTGCCCTCTCAGCGTCTCTTTTACTCACCGCCAGTTCCCATCCAACCATACAAAAAACATCTGAAACGCCGCGCCGGACAGACGCGCGACCCAGTATCGTTCGCTGCAACGAAGGGAGATTGGCGGTAAAAAACGCTTTGCCGAATTAACCACTGAAAAGAGCGCAACGCGTGTGGCACGTTTAATACCAGCACCAGCGAAACGCCAGGAGTGCCGCAGTTGCATTAAAACAATCCCGGCGGGTTAGCGTTTTGGCTGAGGGACTGGCACGGTCGATAAGCGTAAACGTGGCGATTTCAGCGTGAAATCGCCATTAAAAAACAAATCAAATCAGTAAATTAAGTAAAAGTAAGGCCTGGCGAACGCCGTGAAATCTCATCGAGAAGCTCAGAGGAAAAAAGGACAAACAACCACTATGGAGAGTAAATATCAGAGGAGAAGAACAGACCAGTCGGGAGAATGGCTGGCGATTTCACCGTGAAATCCCTGATGAAAAAAATGCCCTTTCAGAGAGTTAACGGTGAAATCACTACGGCGAGCAGGCGGCCCGCTCAGGAGAGATGTTTCTTCAGCACGTTTTCAATCGCGCGATCGAGTTCATCCTGAACCTCACGCGACAGCCGGTTAAATTCATAGCTGAACAGACGACCTTTAGTGCGCTTGCGCGCAAAACGGTCTTTATCCGGGAAACGCCAGAGCGTCGCAATCACGGCTTTGTCTTTCGGGCCCGGTGACGTAAGCAGTTCGCCTTCACGCGCAATAATCCGCATGATGCGGTTTTTTACTTCGTCTTCCGCCAGATCCGGCTCGGCCAGTACGCTATCCACTTCACCGCTGACAGCATCCGTCAGCGTTTTTAACGCTATCTCATTTTTAAGCAGCGTCTCTTCAACAGCGCTCAGCGTTTTGTAATCACTGAACGTGAGTTCAGACTGCACCGGAAAGAAAGCCAGCAACTCGGCAGAGACTGACGCGGCCTGTAACGCGCGGGTCACTTTTGCCTGCGACAACCCTTCCTGTTCGGCTATCTCTTTCTGATTCAGCCCGGCGTTTTTAAGCGCCATCAGACGCAGCCCAATCTCACGGATGTTGTGCTCTTTCGCGGTCTGGATGTCTTTGGCAAGCTTTCGCGCTTCTTCCGCGCTTAGTGCGGCTTCCGTTACCAGCACGGTCAGCCCGGTATGGCAGATAAGCGCTGCCGCGCGACGACGGGAGCCGTCCAGAATTTCAATCCGGTCGCCCGCTTTCACGCCAATCGCCGGGAAGAATTGCTGGAATTTCAGCGTGCGGGTGATATCGCGCAGCGACTCCGGCGTCAGCGCCGACTGGTCGCGCCCGTTGGTTTCCTGGCGCACAAACGTTTTATCGCCAACGTCGCCAGGGGCGACCGTTTCAAGACGGAAGGTGGCTTTGCGACCGGAATTGAGAACAAACACCGAGGAGAAGGTTCCGGCGTCCGTGCTTTCCTTAAAAGGGGAATGGGTGAGTGTACGGCCAATGGTGACTCTTTTTGTGCTCATAGTATTCTCAGCTCATACGAATAAATTCAATGCGATCGAAAACCGCTTTGGCGAAGTCTTCCGCAGCGGCGCGGGCATTTTTTAACGCTTCGCTGCTACCGATATAGGTGGCAGGGTTAGCGGAGATCACCGTATCAAAGGACTCTCCGCAGCGTTCAAAGCCGTCCAGGCGAGGCAGGGCAACATCCAGCATATCGCCGCCAAAAATCTCCTTGGCGAGGCTGTGACAGAGCTTATGGTCCGCTTTGTTAAGCAGCTTCGACATAAAGCCGATGTTTTTCTGCAACCGCACGCGGCAGCCGGACGCTTCAATGAGGGCGATAAGCTCAGGCAAACGGGTGAGGTATTTCAGCGTGGAGTGGAAATCCACCTGCGCAGGCGGCACCGGCGTAAACAGGACATCTGAGGCCGCAATGGCGTTCATCAGAAAAGCGTCGAGATGCGGGCCGCTGTCAACGAAAATGAAATCGTAATCTTTGGCTATCTTGTCGATGATGTTCTGACGCAGCACGGCATAAATGCTGGCGCCCGGCAGATGTTCGGCGCACAGCTCTTCCCAGCGTGAGGCGATAAAAGCATCTTCAATAGATGCCGGCATCACATCCACGCCCGGCACGATGGAGGGCACAATAAATTCTTCCAGCAGCTCTTCGCGCGAGACGTTCTGCAGCATGGCCTGCGCGCTGGTGGTATCAACTGTGCCTACCGCGCGGGTATGGTTAAGGAACATGGTCGCCGACGACTGGGGATCGAGATCGATAACCAGAATACGTAAATCTTCAAACAGCAGGTGAGGGTGTACGCGTAGTGCATGCGCCAGCGAGACCGTGGAGACCGTTTTGGACACCCCGCCTTTCAGATTGCCGACAAAAATAGTGAACGCTTCATCATGACGGTCCCGGTATTTGGGCACGCCGCGATGATGGTAGAGGTCGATAATGTTCTGAACGGACATCGCATACTTGGTGGAAGAGCCGGCCGCGCGTTTATCAAACACGTAACCGTTCGCTTCCATTTCGCTGACGGCGTAATCGACGCTGGCGCGCGTCAGGCGCGGAAGTTTAGCCAGCGCGGCTTTGGCATAGACCTGATAAAAGGTATTTTCCTGAAGCTCATCTTTCTGATGCTGGATCTGCTCTGTCAGGCCCAGAAGCATTCTTTCTGAACGTTCGGCAACTTTCGTCAACTGCTGCTCACTATCCATCATAAAACTCACTGTATGCAGGATTTATTGATTTAAACGAAAATACAGCATAAAAGCCAGCCGGTAAACATAAATGTTGGTCTTCTGTGCGCCAGGGCAACTCATTGACGTCACAAAGGGTTAATGGAAAAGATCGCAGCGCTCACCGCAAAAGAGCCCAGGCGCAATGGAGCGGGAGATGCTCGGTTTCGGGTGTTTATCCACAGGGCAGATCAAAGCAGTCGATCCCAGAAAGATCCCCTATGAGATCCTTAAAGATCCCATTCCTGATTTTCTCATCAGTATCAAATGGTTGCCGGACTTTTTAACCACTATGGAGAGCAGATCATCCACTGAAGCGAGCCGTATATCCACTGTAGTGAGCCTGATAACGGCTGAAGAGAGTGATGTACATCCACTGTAGCGAGTAACCACCGTCAGTTATACCTCTGTGGCCGCCATAGATAAGACGCTGTATTTAAACGTGTTTCCTTCGGTATGCATTTTTTTATCCTTGCGCATTCACATCGTTATTCACAGCGGCTGCCAGCGATTTCGGCGCTTAAACGCCTCACACTCTATCAGAATTGCACTGAACGTACGCTCTCGGGCTATCCACTGTAGTGAGCCATCCTTCAATGGCAGCTACAGATCGTTAATAACATCCACTGGAGAGAGTAAATAACCACTGTAGTGAGTAAACATCCACTATGGAGAGCAATCGGGGCCTATAACCCTGTGGCATATCCACTATGGTGAGTGATACTCTCACTGGCGAAGGTAATATCCACTATGGTGAGTAAGCACCGGACATTCAGGACAGGAGACCCGCACGTGGCTGA
Source organism: Cronobacter sp. JZ38 (assembly GCF_008932145.1). NCBI lineage: Bacteria > Pseudomonadati > Pseudomonadota > Gammaproteobacteria > Enterobacterales > Enterobacteriaceae > Cronobacter > Cronobacter sp. JZ38. The sequence goes on along the minus strand of NZ_CP017664.1, from coordinate 98,960 downwards.
TGACGAGAGCATTAATATCAATGACGCCTTCAGTGAGCTGGACCGTAAAACCGGGGAGGTCGTGACGCTGGTACCGAACCGTAATAATACGGTGCAGCCGGTCGCGCTGATGCGCCTTGGTCTGTTCGTTCCGACGCTGAAATCCACGGCCCGTGGCCGTAAGGGCCAGATGTCCTCAATGGATGTCACGGAGGAGCTTAAACAGCTCTCGCTGGTAAAATCTGAAGGCTACGAGAATATTAAAATCACCGGCGCGCGTCTGGATATGGACAATGATTTCAAGACCTGGGTCGGGATCATTCATGCCTTCGCCAAATACAATGTTCTCGGAGACAGCGTCACGCTGCCGTTTGTGGAGTTCGTGAAGCTGTGCGGTATTCCTTCCGCGCGTTCGTCTGCAAAGCTTCGCAAGCGCCTCGACGCCTCGCTCACCCGTATCGCCACTAACACCATCTCGTTCAGTAACAAAGAAGGGGAGTATTACGTGACGCACCTGGTGCAGTCCGCCAAATACAGCGCCAAAAAGGATGAGGTGACGTTACAGGCCGACCCGAAAATTTTCGAGCTCTATCAGTTCGACAAAAAAGTACTGCTGCAACTGCGCGCCATTAACGAACTGTCGCGTAAGGAATCAGCGCAGGCGCTCTATACCTTTATCGAAAGCCTGCCGCCCAACCCGGCACCGGTCTCGCTGGCACGTCTGCGAGCACGACTGAATCTGACCTCCCGCACCATTACGCAAAACTCAACGGTGCGTAAGGCGATGGAACAGTTGAAAGAGATTGGCTACCTCGACTACACCGAAATCAAGCGCGGGCGTGTAGTGTACTTCCATATCCACTACAGAAGGCCAAAACTGCGCCCGCAAAGTTTGCCTGGCGCGCTGCCTGCGGGTGAAGAGTTGCCGGCAGATAATGCCGCCGCGGTGGAGGAGCAGGGCGAGATGGTGATGCTGACCAAAGAAGAGCTGGCATTGCTTGAGAAAATCCGCAAGGGGCAGATCTGAATCATCCACTGTAGTGAGTATTCAGGTATGGGGTTTTACCTAATCACTCTCTACAGTGGATTCTGCTCACCATAGTGGATGTTACTCGCTACAGTGGTTATCTCCGGGTGCTGACTCACTACAGTGGATAGATCTTTCACATCCGCTACGCCGATCTTACGGTGCACCCGACAGGATCTGGCGATTTCACCGTGAAATCCTGATGCTTAATCCCTATATTACAGCGACTTAATGGAGAAACATCCTGGCGAGGCGCAGGCTCCTGCTGGCGTAGTCGCATCACCAGAGTTCACTTTTGCAGAGTTCTCCGCATGCCTGTCAGAGACGGTTGCAGTCGAGTAGTGAAAAGCAGCGAAACAACGCAACGTTCAGAGCGCATTAAAAGTCCATTTCGCTATTTATCCGTTTATTAACGCCAATCAGCCTTATTTTATTCCGGCGATAATTTGCGGTTTACCTCATGTCTTGACGTTATTTTTCCCTTAATGAAATTCCCCGGAACCGAACGAAGAATATATCTTTGTGGAAAAATGTAATTAACTATTACTATAGGAAAAACCTTAAAACGACGTGCGAAATAGCGCCGCTTATTTTGCTGTCTCATTACTATTTCAGGTCAACCGGATGACTGCTCGCATATATTATGGATTTATTCTGGCGCTGATTTTCCCTTCTGCTTTTGCGGCACCCCTATCACCCGCCGATCGCGATGCTGTCCGCCAGCAGCAGGAGCAGCTGTTATTACAGGGCCAGCAGCAGCGCGATGAACTGCAGCGCAGCACGCCGCTGCCCCGCGCTGACGCGCCGGTAGTGACCACGCCAGCATCCGGCCCGTGTTTTTCCATTCACACCATTCATTATTCCGGCGCGACGCTGTTAAACGCCCGTGCGCAGGCCGAATTATCGCGCCCGTGGCGGGATCGGTGTCTGGATATGCCGCGCATCACGCAGCTGGTCAACAGCGTTTCGGACTGGTATCTGAGCCGCGGTTACATCACCAGCCGCGCCTTTCTGACCGAGCAGGATCTCACACAGGGCGAGTTGCGTATCGTGGTGCTGGAAGGACGACTGCGCCAGATCCGTCTTGAAGGCGAAACCCCGCGCATGCTGAAGATGGCCTTTCCGGGGCTTGAAGGCAACATTCTCAACCTGCGCGATATCGAGCAGGGCATGGAGCAGATCAACCGCCTGCGCGCCACGCCGGTACAGATAGACATTCTGCCGGACAGCGAGCCGGGCTGGTCGGTGGTCAACCTGACCGCCACGCCCGAATTCCCGCTGCGCGCCACCGTCAGTTTCGATAACAGCGGCCAGAAGAGCACCGGCACCGGGCAGCTCAACGGCTCGCTCACCGCAAACAATGTGCTTGGCCTTGCCGAACAGTGGTTCGTCAGCGGCGGGCGCAGCAGCGATTTCGCCACCGCGTACGATGCCCGCAGCCTGCAGGCAGGCGTCAGTATCCCGTGGGGCTACAGCCTTCTCGATTACAGCTACAGCTGGAGCGACTATCGCTCAACCATCGACAATCAGGGCTTTACCTGGATCTCCACCGGTGACAGCGAAACGCACCGGTTAAACCTTTCCCGCGTCGTATTTCGCAACGGGGATATCAAAACCGCGCTTACGGCGGGCGTGACCCGGCGTGAAAGCCGCAACTGGCTTAATGATGCTCCGCTCGCCAGCAGCAGCCGCAAGCTCTCCAGCCTGACGCTCGGCGTCAATCACACCCAGAAAATCGGCGGCGGCGTCGCGACCTTCAACCCGGCATTCAGCCGTGGCATGCCGTGGTTTGACAGCGAAACCGATGAAGGCAAAACCGGCGATGAACCCAGAGCGCAGTTTCGTAAATGGAGCCTCAGCCTCAGCTGGCAGCGGCCGCTGGGTCAGGATCTGTGGTGGCTGTCCAGCGCCTACGGGCAGTGGTCGCCCGATCGTCTCTACGGCGCTGAACGCCTGACGCTCGGCGGCGAAAGCTCCGTGCGCGGCTTTAAAGAGCAGTATCTCTCCGGCGACAACGGTGGCTACTGGCGTAATGAACTCAACTACACGCTGGTAACGCTGCCGGTGCTGGGCCAGGTCAGCGCCACCGCCGCGCTTGATGGCGGCTGGCTCGCGAAGGATAAACGCGACCGTTACGCCTGCGGCACGCTGTGGGGGGCTGCTGCCGGGCTTGGCAGCGCAGGGCGCTGGTTTGCAAGCCAGCTTACCGTCGGCACGCCGTTACAGTACCCGGACTGGCTGGGGCCGGACCACTTCACCGTTAACTATCGCATCGCATTCACGCTTTAAGAGGCTTCAGGTCATGGATACCCGTCAACCGCCCGTGCGTTTTTCCGCTCGTCTGCTGAGCTACCTCATCATCTCCCTGCTGGTCTGGCAGCCGGTGGCACCCGCCTTTGCGGCTGCCATGACGCCGACAGGCCCCACGGGGATGGATAAAGCGGCGAACGGCGTGCCGGTGGTTAATATCGCCAGACCCAACGCGGCGGGGATCTCTCATAACCAGTTTAAGGACTATAACGTCGGCCAGGAGGGCGTGATCCTCAACAACGCCACGAGCCAGCTGAACCAGACGCAGCTCGGCGGGCTTATCCAGAACAACCCGAACCTCAGAGCGGGCCAGGAAGCGCGCGGCATTATCAACGAAGTGACGGGCGGCAGCCGTTCACAGCTCAACGGCTACACCGAAGTGGCGGGCAAAGCCGCCAACGTGATGGTGGCGAACCCGTATGGCATCACCTGTAACGGCTGCGGTTTTATCAATACGCCGAACGTGACGCTCACTACCGGCAAACCGACGTTCGACGCGGCAGGCAACCTTGCCACCCTCGATGTCACCCGCGGCACCATTACCGTTGAAGGTAAAGGGCTTGACGCCAGCCAGAGCGACGCGCTGTCGATAATCTCCCGCGCGACAGAAGTGAATGCGGCTATCCACGCGCGCGATCTGAACGTCACGGTGGGTGCGAACCGCGTGGACGCCAGCGGCAGCCGCACGGCGATCGCCGGTGAAGGCGCGGCTCCCGTGGTGGCGGTCGATACCGGCGCGCTCGGCGGCATGTACGCTAACCGTATCCGGCTCGTCTCCGGTGACAAAGGCGTCGGGGTCAACCTCGGCAATCTCAACGCCCGCCAGGGCGACATCACGCTTGACGCCAGCGGCAGGCTCGCCGTTAAAAACAGCCTCGCGAGCGGTACGCTGACGGCGAAAGGCGACAACGTCACGCTCAGCGGCGAGCATAAAACCGGCGGCGCGCTCGCGGTCAGCAGCCGCGGCGATGTGGCGCTCCGTGATGCGTCGCTTGCGAGCGACGGCGCCATGACGCTTGCCGCCGATGGCACGCTCTCCTCAGCCGCCAGCACGCTCACCAGCGGTCAGAGCCAGACGCTGAAGGGCAACGCCGTCACGCTGGATAACACCACCCGCGTTGATGCCAGAAACGACGTCACGCTCAACGGCGGCGCACTCGACAACCAGGCGCAGGTAAGCGCAGGCGGCAGTGCGCAGCTCAGCGGCGAGAGGCTTAGCAACAGCGGACAGATAGCGGCAAAGGGCCGTCTGGAAACCCGCACGACGCGCCTTACTAACAGCGGTACGCTGCAGGGCAAAGGCGTGAACGTTGAAAGCGACGCGGTGACCAACAGCGGCACGCTGCAAAGCGGCGCGGAGCTTGCGCTGAACACGTCGACGCTCGATCAACAGGGCACCATCAGCGCCCGTGGTGAGGCTAAATTTACGGCCCGCGACAGCCTGAATAACCGCGCCAGCGCAAAAATCCTCACCGACGGCACGCTGACGGTAAACGCCGGCACGCTCGTGCAAAACGGCACGCTTTCCGGCACAAAGGGCATTCAGGCCCGCACTGAGCGCACCTCGTCCGGTAAGGGAGCGCTTACCACCAGTCAGGGCGACATCCGGCTGGAAGCCACGCAGGAGGCCGATCTGAACGGCCAGACGATGGCCGCAGGCAACCTGACGCTGACCGGTGACGCCGTCACCACGCAGCAGGGCGCGCAGCTGCAAAGCGGGCGCGATCTCACGATTACCGCCCGCGACGCCACGCTGAACGGCACCCAGGCGGCGAAAGGCGCGCTGGACGTGACGGCGCAGCGCCTGAGCCACGGCGGCAAATCTGGCGCCGCCGCCACCCGCGTGACGGCCCAAGAACGCCTTGCTAACAGCGGTACTCTGCTGGGCGACACGCTGACGCTGCGCGGCAAACAGATAACCAACAGCGGGCTGTTGCAGGGCGATCGCGCACTCAGTCTCTTCGCCGATCGTCTCGACAACTTCAACGGCGGCACGCTGTACAGTGCGGCCAGCCTGACCCTCAGTCTGCCTGAGCTCACGAACCAGGGGCAAATCACCACCGATGGCGACCTGACGCTTCGCGGCGCGCAACTGACGAACGGCGGGCTGTTGCAGAGCCAGCGCGCGCTGGAGTTGGCTTACGAGAGTTTCGATAACCTTTCTGGCGGCACGTTGTACAGCGTCCGCGATCTGCATCTTGCTATACCGACGCTCACCAACCAGGGCCTGATCTCGACCGATGGGGGCCTTTCACTGCGCGGCCAGTCGCTGGTAAACAGTGGCGAGATCAACGGGGTGAATCTCACCGGCGATATCGCGTCGTTGCACAATACCGGCCGCCTGCTGGCGGACAACGCCATGACGCTCAGTGCCGCCACGCTCAACAACGGCGGCACGCTGGCGGCAGAGCAGGTGACGATCGCCGCAGATCAACTGCAAAACCAGGGGCTGATGCAGGGCAACCGCGCACTGAACGTGACAGCGGGTGACACCGACAACCAGGGCGCGCTGCGCACCGGCGGTACACTGGCGCTTGAGGGCAGCACGCTGACCACCGGCGGTGAGCTCAGCGCCACGACGCTGCTGCTGACACTGGCAAAACACGCTGATAACCGCGGCAAACTGGTCGCGACCGACGCGCTGCGCCTCACCACGCCGGCGTTCATCAACACCGGCACGCTGGCGGCCGCCACGCTTGAACTGGACAGCGATGCGCTCACCAACCGCGGCACGTTGCAGGGCACCGGCGAAATCCGGGCGCACGGAAAACAGTTCGATAACCAGCAGGGCGGGGTGGTGCTCACGGGCGGCGCGCTGACGCTCGTGAGCGACACGCTCACCAACGCCGGGCTGTTGCAGGGCGACACGCTCGCACTCACCGCGCGCGACTGGCGCAACGACGGTAACGCGCTCGGGCAGAACGGGGTGACGGCAAACATCGCCGGTACGCTGACCAACCAGGGCAACGTGTTAAGCCAGCAGGCGATGACGGTGAACGCGGGGCTCGCCGACAACGGCGGCGCGCTGATGGCGAAAGTGCTGGCGCTGCACGGCGACCTGCAAAACAGCGGTCTTCTCCAGGGCAGCGACGCGCTGACCTGGCACGGCGACTCGCTCACTAACGCTGCAGGCGGCCAGCTCACCGGCGGCAATACGCTTGCGCTCAACGGCACCACGCTCGCCAACCAGGGCCAGATGCAGGCGCGCGCCGTCACGGTGACCGGCGATACCCTGCGTAACGGCGGCACGCTGCAGGCGACCGACAGCCTGACCGCAGCCCTCGGCCAGCAGCTGGATAACCAGGGCAAACTGCTGAGCCAGAACCAGGCCCGCCTGAGCGCCGCGACGCTTATTAACGACGGCGCGCTGGCGGCCCGCGCGCTGACTATACAGGCACCGGCTGTTACCAACCGCGGCACGCTGGCGGGCAACGACAGCCTCACCTTTACCACGCGCAACCTGTATAACGGCACCGGTGGCCAACTCACTACCGGCGGCGGCCTGACGCTGGACCTCGATCGTCTGGAGAACCAGGGGGAACTATCGGTGAACGACGGGCTGACGCTCCGGGCGGACAGCCTGACGAACGGCGGCGATATCCAGGCCGGCGCGCTGGATCTCACCCTCAACGGCGCGCTGGACAACAGCGGACGGCTGATTGCCGATGGGCGCGCGCAGATGATGGCGGGCACGCTCACCAACAGCGGCTCGCTGGCGGGTGAAGACGTCAGTCTTGGCGCGGCGTCCATCCGCAACGGCGGGTTGATCCAGGGCGCGCACAGCGCCGGTGCCACGGCGCAGACGCTCACGAACGACGCCAGCGGCATCTGGCTTTCAGGCGGCGCGCTGACGCTTCACGGCGCTCGCCTCACCAGCGACGGGCAGATAGTCAGCCGTGGCGACGCGACGCTCACGGCGGGCAGCCTCACCGGTAGCGGTCGTCTGGTGGCGGATAACCTCACGCTGCGGGCCGATACGCTCACCAACAACGGGCTGTGGCAGGGCACAACGGCGCTGAACGCCACGGGCGACACCATTACCACCGGCGCGAACGCCCGCACGCTCAGCGGCGGGACGCTGACGCTCGATGCCGGTACGCTCACCACCGGCGGCACGCTGCAGGGCCAGCAGGTCACGGTGGATGCCGACACCTGGACGCACGGCGGCGCGTTAATCAGCCTCGGCGGGCTGGGCGCGCAGACGCAAGGTACGCTGACCAATAACGGCTCGCTGTTAAGCCAGGGGGCGGCGACCGTCACGGCGGGTGAGCTTGCCAACAATGGCGACCTGCTGAGCCAGGGGGCGCTGACGCTCGACGGACAGCGGCTCACCAACCGTGGCGCGCTGCAGGGCGACACCCTGACCGCGTACCAGAACCAGATCAACAACCAGGGCAGCATAACCGGCGCGCAGGCGCTGACGCTCACCGCCCGGCCACAGCCGCGGATGGCGCGGATGTTGCTGGCCGCACCGGCGCGTGAGCTTATCAATGGCGCGAACGGTGCGCTCCTTACTGGCGGTACGCTGCGTATCGATTCCGGCGCGGTCACCAACGCCGGACGCTGGCAGGGACAACATATTCTGCTGAACGCGCAGCGCCTCGATCACAGCGGCGCTATCCAGAGCGCCGACGGCCTGAACATCACGCTTTCCGGCGATCTCAACAGCCTGTCGGGCAGTAAAATCACGGCGCTCGGCGCGGCGGCGCTGGACGCGCTCGCCATGACCAACCAGGGCGAATGGACGGCGAAAAATCTGACGCTCACCGGCAACAGCCTGCGTAACGACGGGGCCATCACCGGCGTCAACGGTCTGACGGCGACCATCGGTAATGACGTCACCCAGGCCAGTAACGGCAAACTGTTAACCGGCGGCGCGCTGACGCTGAACGCAGGCGCGGTAAACAACCAGGGCGCGATGCAGGGCGGCACGCTTGGCATCACCACCGGCGGGCTCACCAACAGCGGCCGGTTGCAGGGCGATAACGGCGCGACGCTCATTGCGCGCGGCGCGTTCACCAATAACGCGGGCGGGCAGGTTATCAGCCGCCAGGGGCTCGCCGTGACCACGCCGGTGCTGGTAAACAACGGCCTGATACAGGGCGGCGGCAACACTCGCGTGGACGCCACCACCTCCGCGCGTAACGACGGTAAACTGCTTTCCGGCGGCCAGCTGACGCTCACCACGCCGCAGTTCACCGGCGCGGGCTGGCTGCAGGCAACGACGCTCATCCTGAATGCCGCGAATGCCACCAACAGCGGCACCTGGCTTGCGGATCAGGGTACGCTCACCGGCACCACGCTGACCAACCAGGGCACCGCGCAGGGCGGGGCGCTGACGGTCAACTACGGCACACTCAATAACAACGGCACGCTGCTCGGTAATAACCAGCTGACGGTCAATGCAAATCAGGTGAACCAGCAGGCGGCGGGCAAGCTCTTCTCCGGCGGCGATTTGTGGATTGGCAGCGCGGGGCTGGACGCGGCGGGCCAGCTGGTGGCGCTCGGTAACCTGACGCTTAAGCTCACTAACGCGTTTACCAATACCCACGCGCTGGCGGCAGGGAAAACCCTCACCGTCACCAGCAATGGCGCTATCGACAACCGCGGCGTGTTACAGGGCCAGGCGGTGAACGTCAGCGCAGGCGGGGCGCTTACCAACAACGGACAGATCACGACCGGCAGCGGCGCGAGCACGCTCAGCGGCAGCAGCGTGGCGCTGAACGGCGCAGGCACGTTACAGGGCGGCGGCGATGTGAATATCGCGAGCCACGGCAATATCACCGTGGACGGCTTTACCGGCACCCGCGGCAGCCTGACGCTCACCGCGCCGGGCAGCATCATCAATACCGCGCTGCTCTACGCGGCGAATAATCTCGCGCTCTATGCCAACAGCATCACCAACCAGCGCGGCGATATTCTTGCGGGCAATAGTCTGTGGATGCAGAAAGACGCAGCGGGCAATGCGAATGCGGAAGTGGTCAATACCTCTGGTAATATCGAGACGCAGAACGGCGATATTACGATTAAGACCGGGCATTTGCTGAATCAAAGGGATGGGTTGAGTCTAAAAGAGTCAGTAATTAATGGTTCAAGTATAAATGGGCTTGGAAATGGCACATTAACCGTGGATTATACGGAATTACCATCAGGGACATATGGATATACTGTTTATACAACTTATGAGGAAGGACCAAGTTGTGGAGGAAAAGATGGGGGGTGTGACTCATGGAATACAACACATTATTCATACGTGCCTTTTGCTGAGTATACAACACAAAGGTTTCTTATAAACCAAAAAAAGGTAGATGTTGTTAATGCTGGTAGTGCTTCTGTAATATCTTCCGGTGGAAATGTAATTATTTCAGCAGGATCCTTTGAAAATCAGGCAAGTAATTTACTGGCTTCAAAAGATATCAGATTACAGGGTAACCATTTAAATAATCATAGCGTGCAAGCGGGTACAACATCAGAATACTTTGTTTATCAATACGAGAGTGATGGCAATAATTCATTACAGGTAAACCCAATTCCTGTTGGTGGGCTTTCCAATAAAAATACTAAATTCACAGAACACAATCGAGACGTTAAATTTAAGCTTACTGGCAAGACAACCGAAACTGAAAACGGCGAACTCTACCGCGCCGTTATTCAAGCCGGTGGTAACGTCACCGCGAATTTTGCCGATAATATCAGTAACACCAGCACCACCGCGAACGCAGGAAAAGTCAGCAACACCATTACCGCGCCGTCCCTGAATACTCTGAGCCATCAAAGTATCGGCGGTAGCGTGCAAAAACAGGCGCTGGCAGGCGGTGCGGCCGTCGCCGTCAACTCGCCGGAGTGGAAAGATCAGCTCCAGGGCGCGCTGCAACAGATTAACGGCGGCGGCGCGCTGGAAAACAGTGCGGGCGGCACTTCGCTTGCGAATATTTCCACCAGCAAAGCGGGCAAGGCGAACCTCGGCAGCGTGGGCGGCCTGGCGAATGCGGGCGTCACGGCGGCGAGCGCGGGCAACATCGCAGGCGGCGCGCTGGCGAACACGCCAAGCAAACCCGTTGATACCAGCGCCTATCCGCTGCCTTCGGGCAATAACGGCTTTTTCGTGGTCTCCGATAACCCGAAAAGCCCGTACCTTATCAACGTCAACCCGAAACTGGACGGCCTTGGCGAGCTCGATCCGGCGCTGTTCGGCGATCTCAACAAACTGCTGGGCGTTCAGCCTGGCGCCGCGCCGCGTGAAACGCGCGCGAGCTTCACCAATGAAAAACAGTTCCTCGGCTCGTCCTATATGCTCGGGCGGCTCAACCTCAACCCGGAGTATGACTACCGCTTCCTCGGCGACGCCGCGTTCGACACCCGTTACGTCAGCAATACGCTGCTGAACCAGACCGGCAACCGCTATCTCAACGGTGTCGGCTCCGATCTCCAGCAGATGCAGTACCTGATGGACAGCGCGGCGGCACAGCAAAAATCCCTCGGCCTGCAGTTTGGCGTTGCGCTGACGCATGAGCAAATCGCCTCGCTCGATAAAAGCATTCTCTGGTGGGAGTCCGCCACGGTGAATGGCGAGACGGTGATGATCCCCAAACTCTATCTCTCGCCGAAAGACGTCACGGTTAACAACGGCAGCGTGATCGCGGGGAATAACGTCAGCCTGAAAGGCGGCGACATCACTAGCAGCGGCAGTACGCTGCTGGCCAGACAGGATTTAAAACTCGACAGCCAGAACAGCATCAGCAACCTCAATGACGGCCTGATGAAAGCAGGCGGCGGCCTGAGCCTGAGCGCCATTGGCGATATTAATAACATCAGCTCGGCCATCAGCGGGAAAACCGTGGCGCTGGAGAGCACCGACGGCAGCATCAACAACATCACGCTGGCAGAGCAAACCAGCATCGACGCGCGCAACAAGCACAGCAGCGTCATGCTGAAAGACACCACGCTCGGCAGCAGGGCGACGATTAGCGCGCAGGACAGCCTGGCCTTACAGGCGGGTAAAAACATCACGCTCACCGGCGCGAATCTCGCCTCCGGCGGCGATCTGCTGATGAACGCCTGGGGCGATATCGCGGTGAATGCCAACCAGGTAAACGACGCTTACGGGCAGTCGGGCTTCCGGAATAACACCAACATTAGCCGCTCTTCGGTCACGTACCAGGGCAGCAGCATCAGCGCAGGCGGCAATCTCGGCATCAAAGCCGGTGATAACCTCCGCGTGGCGGCAAGTGATATCAAAGCAGGCGGCAGCGCGGCGCTCGCGGCAGGCGGCGATCTCAGCCTCGACGCGCTGCAAACCAGCAACAACAACCGCAGCGGCAAGCGCGAAACGCACAGTACCGGGCTCGATCGCACGACCGTTTCCGCGGGCGACAACCTGACGCTGAGCGCAGGCCGGGACATCAACGCCCACGCAGCGGCTCTTGCAGCGGAAAATAATATCGGTATTCAGGCGGGCCGCGATGTGAACCTGGAGGCGGAAGCCACCACGGCAGGCGACAGCTACCGCTCGAAGAAGAAAACCACCATTAACGAGTCTGTGCGTCAGCAGGGCACGGAACTGGCGAGCGGCGGTAACACGGTCATTGTCGCCGGGCGTGATATGAACGCCGACGCGGCGCAGGCTACGGCGAAGGGCGATATCGGCGTGACGGCGGGGCGCGATATCAACCTCGCGACCGCCACCGAGAGCGACTACCGCTACAAAGAAAAAACCACCGTTAAAAAAGGCTTCCTGAAGAAAACCACCACGCATACGGTGTCTGAGCAGAGCGCCACCCGTGAGGCGGGCACGCTGCTGAGTGGCGATAACGTCACGCTGAAGGCGGGTGAAGATGTGCTCGTCAAAGGGTCGGCGGTGGCAGGCGACGGTAACGTCGCGCTGAGCGCCGGTAAAAACGTGGATATCGTGGCGGCCACCAATACCGACGCGAACTGGCAACTTAAGGAGAAGAAAAAGAGCGGCCTGATGGGATCCGGCGGGATCGGCTTTACCATCGGCAGCAGCAAAACGCGCCATGAGCTGAAAGAGAAGGGCACGACCCAGAGCCAGAGCGTCAGCACCGTCGGCTCGACCGGCGGCGACGTCAGCATCACCGCCGGTGAACAGGCGCGCGTCAGCGGCGCCGATCTGGTGGCCGGGAAAAACCTCACGCTTACCGGCGACAGCGTCATTATCGAGCCAGGGCATGATAAACGCACCCGCACAGAGACCTTCGAACAGAAATCCAGCGGGCTGACCGTGGCGCTCTCGGGCGCGGTGGGCGATGCCGTTAACAGCGCCGTCACCACGGCGATGGCCGCGAAAGAGCAGAGCGACAGCCGTCTTGCCGGGTTGCAGGCGACAAAAGCCGTGCTTTCTGGCGTGCAGGCTAATCAGGCATCGCGGCTTGCTGAGGCATCCAATGACAAAAGTGGGGGTATCGCGGTCAGCGTGTCGCTCACGACGCAGAAATCCAGCTCAAAACAACAGCAGGAGACATCGCTGGCAAACGGTTCGACCCTGAGCGCCACCAATAACCTCGCCGTAGTGGCGACGGGTAAAGGCGACAGCGCTAACAGCGGCGACATTCTGATTGGAGGCAGTAAGCTCAAAGCAGGCGGAGACGCGACGCTCAGCGCGGCGAATAATTTACTGTTGACCGGCGCGGCTAATACCGAGAAAACCACCGGTAAAAACAGCAGCAGCGGCGGCGGTATCGGCTTAAGCTTCGGACTAAATCAGGGCAGCGCGGGCATCAGTATTTTTGCCAACGCCAACGCGTCGAAAGGCAAAGAGAAAGACAACGGCACCACCTGGAGCGAGACGACAGTAGACAGCGGCGGTACGGCAATGCTCGCCAGCGGGCGCGATACCACGCTTAACGGCGCACAGGTTAATGGCGAGAAGGTCATCGCCGACGTGGGCCACAATCTCACCATCGCCAGCCAGCAGGACAGCAACCGCTACAACAGCAAACAAACTAACGTTAATGCGGGCGGCAGCTTTACCTTCGGCTCTATGACCGGCTCCGGATATCTTGGCGTAACCCAGGATAAAATGCGCAGTACCTTCGACAGCGTGGCAGAGCAGAGCGGGATTTTCGCCGGTAAGGGGGCTTTGACGTCTCCGTTGGCAACCACACGCAGCTTACCGGTGCGGTGATTGGCTCAACCGCCGCGGCGGATAAAAACCGGCTGGAGACCGGCACGCTGGGCTTTACGGATATTGGCAATAAGGCGGATTACAAGGTCAGCCATAAGGGCGGAACGATTGGTGCCGGGACCGGGTCAGGCTCTTTAATAGGGCTGGCAAGCAGCGCGCTTTCCGCCGTCAGCGGGGCGATGCTGTCAGGGCTCGGCAACAGCGGTCACGCCAGCGGCACCACGCAGTCTGCGGTGTCGGAAGGGACTATTGTTATCCGGGATAAAACCGGCCAGCAACAGGATATGGCCTCGCTGAGCCGCGACGTGGCGAATGCCAACGACGCCATCAGCCCGATCTTTAACAAAGAGAAAGAACAAAAACGCCTGCAAATCGCGCAGATGACCGGTGACATTGCCGGGCAGATGACCAGCATGGTGATGACGGAAGGCAACATCAGCGCGCTGAAAGCGGCCCGTGCCGTGCCCGGCAATGCGAATTTAAGCGCGGAAGAGCTTAAGCAAACCCAGGCGTATCAGGACGCTTTCCGGGATTACGGCACCGGCGGAAAATACCAGCAAATTGCGCAGTCGGCCTCTGCGGCGATAGCAGGTCTGGCCAACGGTGATTTCTCCGGAGCCGTAGCTGGCGCCGCTGCGCCTTTCATCGCGACGTTTGTGAAAAAACACACCGACGAAGACAGCGCCCAGCGCATTCTGGCCCACGCGCTGGCGGGCGCGGTAATTGCAAAAGCGCAGGGTAAAGATGCGCTGGCAGGCGCCGCCGGGGCCTCCGCCGGTGAACTGACGGCGAAACTGGCGCTCGATCTGTACGGTAAAAAACCGGAACAGCTGGGGGAAGACGAAAGACAGCTGGTCAGTGCGCTCTCGTCCGTTGCCGCAGGGCTCGCCGGCGCAGCCGTCAGCGATAATACCGCGGGTGTTCAGGCCGCAGCGCAGGCCGGTAAGAATGCGGTTGAGAATAATGCATTAAATGGAAATGATGCCCAGGAAAAAAGCAACATCCAACTTGCTTTATCTGAAACCGGACTTGCTCTTCATCCTCGCTCGCTTGAAGAAATTGAATCCTTAGAGAAACGGCGTGATCAGCTGCAACGTTTAAGTGAGGTCGTAGATCAATATGTAAAAGATGCCTGTTCACAAGGGATAGCCTCAACTTCCTGTCAGGAAGCCAACGTACTCCTGTTAGGTCTTCAGCAGAGTTATGACGGTTATCTCGGCAGCACGACTTATAAAGATCTTAACAAAGATGAATATGCAAAGGTTAGCCAGTTAATAGCAGAGACCACTGCTGGAAGCTGGGATTACACAATTGAGGATTATGCAAAAACCCATAACATAAGTTACCAGGAAGCGAAGGATAAATTTGCCAAAGCTATTCGTATCAATCAGGCAGCAGACATCATTGGCATACTCTATGGATTTAAAAATCCGGAAGGTGGAAAAGCTTCTTCTGTTGCTCCTGCTATTGCCTCGTCGATAAAACGAGTCTTGTCTGTATACGACAAGTTTAAACAGCTCATTGCCAGTGGTACTAAAGGTAATAATGATGTATTAGCTTTAGCTGGAACAGGTGACAGCGGATATTTTTCATTTGGCGAGAGTTCAATATCGCCTGTAAATTTATCCAAAGGAACTAATGGTGGCAACAAACAGTCTGGAATCAATGAGACTGGTAAAATTGAAAAAATTCTTCCTCCGGAAAAAAATTGGGAGAGAGCACGTAATAAAGCTATTGATATCGTTGGAGGATTGGGGGCGGATTCTTTACCAGTTATCGGGAGAATGGAAATTAGCGAGGGATATAGTAAAGTTATTGGCCGGCAATCTAATGACAAAAAAATAGGCTGGCGAGTTGATTACGACCCACAAAAAGGGGTGCATATTAACATATGGAACTATACTAAAGGTAAAGGCATTGGAAAGGCAGAAAAAATAGTTATACCATTTGAAGGTAATGAAGAAACGTTCGTAAATATAGTTAATCAACTGAACAGGTAATTGACATGACCTTATTCGAAGAGTGTGCGGAAGTATTGAAGCCTAACTTTACCATCGTTACTGGTAATGATGAGAAAATGGCAATTAAAATCTTATATGAGCATGGGGCCACCAATGGATATATTGATTGGGGTATCAAAAGCTATACGATTTATAATGACTTCCAGAAGCTTTTGAAAAGTGGCGTCGTAAAGGATGATAAAGTTTTTGTTTTTGCGGATGACGTAGATGTCCCTATTTTTGAAACAACCCTATCTCTTATCGCTGCAAATGCTGATGATGTCTTAGCTTTATGCCCTAAAATATATATTTACAACAACGACTTTCTTTTGCAACCCATGTATCCATATGGGGAGATTAATTTCTTAAAAAAATAAAATCAGATTAAATATTTTTTTATTCTACACGGTTATGGTTATACAGATATTGAGTTATTTTGATAAGGTTTGCTAAAATATTTCGATATGATGTTTTGATTAAATCTCCAACCCATGCACCTTATCCTTATTCGCCATGCTGAAACGGCGTGAAACCGCGGCGGACTCATTCAGGGGCATCAGGACAGCGCGCTGACGGCGCGTGGCTTGCAGGAAACCACTGCGCTCCTTGCAGCCCTGGCGCACGATTTCCCCTCGGTTGACAGGGTGTACACCTCGCCTGCGGGCCGCGCACGTCATATGGGTGACGCCATCGCGAGCCATTTTGGCTGCCCGATCTCTGTTGAGCCGCTGGTACAGGAACAGTCGTTCGGCGATTACGAAGGCCTGTCGAGGGTGCAGTTGCAGCGTGATGAGCCTGCCCGCGCAGAGGCGCTGTTCTCAACCGATGCCGCATTCACACCGCCTGGCGGGGAATCGCTCGCAGCCGCCGCGCAGCGTCTGCTGTCTTTTATTCACAATAAACTTGCCGTAACCCAACACTCCACCTGCTGTGTTGTGACGCACGGGCATATCCTTCAGGGCGCGCTGGCGCTCCTCAAAGACGGCAATATCGATAACTTCCCGCGCTATGCGCAGCCGAACGCCAGCTACGCGCGGTTAACGCTTACGGCAGACCGCTGCGACGTCATTCAGTGGGGCATCGCGACCCATTTGCGACACCTGTCACAAACGTAAAAAACCTTCCCGTCCTTAAGTCTTCCTTAAGATTAATCCTATAACTTCACTCTGGATCCTGCCCCTGTCGGGCCGTACCGGAGCACACTTTATGCAAAACAATACCTCTGCGCTCAGCAAAATTCCTGCCGTCACCGCCGCGTTCTGACTGATGAAATCGCCGCCACGACGCCCGGTGAAACCGGCGGCGACGCGGTCACGATGTCGATGGATCTCTGTTATCTCACCGGCACGCTTATCTTCGCGGCGATCTTCCTCGTGGCGGTGATCGTGCAAATTCACCATCACAGCTTTAATAAGTGGATCTACTGGTTCACGGTGGTTGCCACCACCACGGTTGGCACCACGCTTGCGGATTTCGCCGACCGCTCGTCAGGCATTGGCTATCTCACCGGCACGGTGCTGTTGAGCAGTCTGCTCGTACTTTCGCTTCTGGTCTGGCGGGTGACATGTGGCACCATCGCGGTGGATTCGGTGAATAACGTGCGTACCGAAAGCTTCTAGTGGGTGACAATAATGTTCTTCCAGACGCTCGGCACGGCGCTCGGCGACTGGACGGCAGACAGTGAAGGCTTCGGTTACGACGGCGGCATCCTCTTGTTCGTCGGCGCGCTGGCGATTATCTGGCTGGCAAGCCGCTTTACGACGGTCTCACGCACTGTATGGTTCTGCGCCGCGTTTATCCTCACCCGTCCGCCTGGCGCGGTAGTGGGCGATTTCCTCGATAAACCGGTGGCGAATGGCGGTCTTGAACTCAGCCGTTACGGCGCGTCAGCCACGCTGATTGGCCTGAGCCTGCTGTGCCTGTGGGCATTCCCGCATCGCGCCGCGCTGAAAAAACGCGCGCCGGTCTTCTGACCACTTTTCTGCCCTCAGCGCACGCCGCGGGTGTGTCGTTTTCACTTGCGCACGCCGGTTTTGCCCTCACGTTCCCGTGTCGTACACTGTCTGTTATTACACACGCAGGGAGCTTGCATGACACACTACTGGTGGAAAGATTTACACGATCGCAACGACGCCTGGGTTGGGCTGGCGCTGACGGTAAAGGGCGAAACGCCTGCCGGTCTGGCGCTGGAGATGCTGAGCGGCCATCACGGACGTATGGCGCTCCAGCTGCGCGGCGAGACGCTCTTCTGGGGGGCGGTCCTGAAGGATTACTCCGGCGTCTGGCTGGTGACCAACCGCGAACATCCCGATCAGCAAAATCTGCTGCCGCCGGTGCGCTCCGAAGATATCGAAGCCATTAAACGCAAAGGCGAGGCCGCATGGACGGGCGAATGGTGCCGCTATTTCGCACGCCAGTTGATGGACGCGCCCACGCCGCTGCTGGCCCCGCGTAACTGGCTGCTGCGCCCGATGCTGCCCGTGCAGCCCCATGCGCCCCGTGCTCTCAGTGCGACGCCTGACATCGACCAGTGGCGCTTTAAAACGCCCGCCAGCGCGGGCGACTGGGGGCTGGACTGGGCGCTGTATGGCGAGGATTTTCGCTCGCTGACCGACCCTGACGTGGTCCGGCTGGTGGACTGGTGGTGGGGCGGACATCTGCTGATGGGGCGTTATCCGGTCGATCCGGATGCCGGGCGGCTCAAATGGTGGCGTAAAAAATGCCGCGAGGGCGCGCTGCCGCCGGTGCTGGTCTGGTATATCGCCGGGCTGTCATCCTATGTGGTGCTGGACGGCCATTATCGTCTGCACACGGCAATGGAAGAGGGCATTCCACCCACCTTCCTGGTGCTGAGCGAATTCGCGGAACGCCAGTTCCCGTCGAATGAAGAACAGCGCGAGCGCGTCAACCGCGCGCTGGCATTGCAGCAGGAGAAAAATCCCGGCTGCAATATCGACGGCATTAACCAGACACTGATTAACCTCTGGGACCGGCGCTATCTCTATGCCGAAACCCACAGCCGCGCCATTCTCGGCAACGGCGAAGGCTGGGCGCGCGAGGTCACCGCGTACCTGCGTCGCCACGGGCAAGAGATGCATCTCGATAACGTGCTGAACGGCACGGAAACCCCGCCGCACGCCGCCGGGTAACCCTCAACCGCCGCGCCAGTCGTCGCGCGTCAGCGTATACAGCAGGCTCGGCGGCGCGTCCGGCACATCATGAATGTCGCGCACATAGCGCAGCCCGGCGTTGGTCAGCACCTTGCGCGACGCCAGGTGGTTGCCGCGCACCACCGCTGAAATCTCCCCAAGCTCCAGGATCTCAAACCCGCAGCGCACGGCGCGCAGGGCGAACTCCGTCGCGAGCCCCTGTCCCCACGCCGCGGTCGCAAAACGGTAGCCGAGGTTGTTGATTTCCACGTCCGCATAGCGGCTGAGGCTGAGCCCGCCAAAGCCAATCGTCTCATCGGGCGCGGTTTTTAACGCGATGCGCCAGTTGCCAAAGCCATTGGCCTGCCAGTGCGCCAGCCATCGGCCCATCACGCTCTCAGCGTGCAGACGATGCGGGTAGGGGCCTGCCGGGTTGAAGGCGTTCGTCGCCGGGTCGCCGTAAATCAGAAATAAGTCGTCCACATCCGCCGCCGTCACGGGCCGCAGCAGCAGACGCGCCGTCTGCAAAAACATAAGCCTGTCCTTAACGTTGCGCCGCTTCCGTTATAACGCAGAAACGCCGGGCCGGCGACTCACCGTTCGGGTAGGGATGGCGGTGGTAACCAGCAGGGCGCATCGCCACTCATGACGGCAGACGGTGATTTGCTGGTTGAATGCTCTGCGGGTTGGTTCTTATACAGTGTTATCCGCTGCGTCATGCTTAAGCCCCTGAAGAACCATGAAAAATAGTTTATGGTTAACAGCGTCGGCCCGATATATCGGGCCGATACAGGGAGGCGCCCGCGGCTGGTCGTTCCTGAATTCATGCATCAAGTGGGACGACCACGAGTACAGGAGTGGTAATGAGTACGGAAGTAACGCTGCCCGTCGGGCAACAGAACAACAATATCATCCGCCTGGCGACCGCCCAGGCGCTGGCGGGTGCCAACTCGGTGGTGTTTTACGCCACCGGCGCGATAGTCGGCGACGCGATGGCACCCGACCGCGCGCTCGCCACGCTGCCGCTGACGATTTTCGTCGTCGGGATGGCGGCACTGATTTTGCCCTTTGGCGCGCTGGCGCGCCGGTATGGCCGACGCGCGGCGTTTCTCGCGGGCACCAGCACCGGCGTGTTAACCGGGCTGACGGCGGCGCTGGCGGTGGTCATCGGTTCTTTCTGGCTGTTCTGTTTCGCCGGTTTTATGAGCGGCGCGTATGCCGCTGTCGCTATCTCTTTTCGCTTTGCGGCGACGGACGGCGTGGCCCGCGAACGACGGGCGCGTGCGCTGTCACTGGTGATGGGCGGCGGCGTCGCGGCGGGCATTGTCGGCCCGATGCTGGTGACCGGCACGATGGATCTCTGGCCGCCCTATACGTTTGCCGCCACGTATCTCGCCCAGGCGCTGGTGGCGGCGGTCTCCGCGCTGGTGCTCTGGGGCGTGAAAGCGCCCGCGCCGGTCGCGCCTGAACATCAGGTGCGCGGGCGGCCGCTTCGCGAGATAGTGCGCCAGCCAGGCTTTGGCCGCACCGTTTTCAGCGGCGCGGTGGCATATATGGTGATGAATTTTCTGATGACCGCCGCACCGCTGTCGATGCACATGCACGGCCTGTCGCAGCAGGACGCGAACCTCGGCATTCAGTGGCATGTGATTGCGATGTACGCGCCCGGCTTCTTTACCGGCAGGCTGATTAGCCGCTTCGGCGCGAACCGTATCGCCGCCGTCGGGCTTGCAATTACTGCGCTTTCGGTGGCGGCGGGGCTTGCCGGCACGGCGGTCAGCCACTACTGGCTATCGCTCATTCTGCTGGGCATCGGCTGGAACTTCGGGTTTACCGGCGCGTCGGCGCAAATTATCGACTATCACCGCCCGGAAGAGAAAACCCAGGTGCAGTCGTTCAATGATTTTGTGGTGTTTGGCGTAATGATGGCAGGCTCGTTCTCCTCCGGTGCGTTGCTGAGCCTGGTGGGCTGGAACGCTGTGCTGTGGTGCTCGCTGGTGCCGCTCCTTGTCGCCCTGCTGGCGCTGATGACCGAAAAACGGCGCGCCGCCGCGTCGTTAAACGGGTAGCTTCCCCTTTCTGAGGCTCGTATGACCCGGACACAACGGCTTTTAGCACTGCTTCAGCTTTTGCGCGCGTACCGTTACCCGGTGACGGCGGCTACACTTGCCGAACGGCTTGGCGTCAGCGTGCGCAGTATTTATCGCGATATCGACACGCTCAAAACGCAGGGCGTGGAGATAGAAGGCAGCGCAGGGATTGGCTATGTTTTGCAGTCGGATTATCACCTGCCGCCGCTGATGTTTGACGCGCACGAAGTGGATGCCCTGATGCTGGGCCTGCACTGGGTGATGCGTCATACCGACCCGCAGCTTGAAGCGGCGGCCCGCAACGCGGTGGCAAAAATTCGCGCCATCCTGCCGGACACCCTCGCGCAGCAGATTACCTACCCCTCGCTGATGGTGGCCCCGCCTGGCAATGACAGCCGCCTGCGGTTTCTGGCGGATATTCGCAAGGCCATCCATAAACGCCGCAAGCTCGACCTGGTCTATGCCGACAAAAACGGCGCGGTGTCCTCGCGTCGGGTATGGCCTATTGCGTTAGGGTTTTTCGAGGAGGCGAGGGTGCTGGCGTGCTGGTGCGAGCTGCGCCAGGCGTTCCGGCATTTTCGTCTCGATCGCATCACGCAGGTGACGGTCAGTGACGAGCCGTGCCCGCAGTCGCGCTATCGGCTCCTGAAAGCGTGGAAACACGCCGAAGGCATCGCGCAGGCGAAAACCTACTGACAAAAACTGGCACAACCGGCTGTTACTGTCAGCGCTCACCCACAAGGAGAGCATCATGTTAACTGCTGATATGTCTATTCTTTACGTTCAGAACGTCGTGAAAAGCGCTGAATTTTACGCCACGCTGCTCGACGCAGAGCCGGTTGAGCAACAGCCGACGTTCGCCTTATTCGTGCTCGATAACGGCTTTAAACTCGGATTATGGTCCTGCTATACCGTCGAGCCCGGGGTGAATCAGCGCACGCCGGTGCCTGCAGGCGAAATCGTCTTTAAAGTGCAGGCGCGGGAAGAGGTCGATCATTTTTACACGCTCTGGTGCATGGCGCGTCAGGCGACAGCCATTCAGAGCCCGGTGGAACTGGATTTCGGTTACACCTTCGCGGTGGTGGACCCGGACGGCCACCGCCTGCGCGTCTGCTTTCTCGACCTTGCGCAGTAATGCGTGAGCCGACGGGGAAACGGGCGTCTGCCCGTCTTCCCGTCGCCGCGCGTCAGAAAAAGGTTCTGCCCAGCGGGATAATATCGCACCACTGTTTTTTATAGCTCCAGTGCTCTTTATAAATACCCAGCGAAAAGCGCATTTTTTTATTTTCCGCCGCGCAGAGCGCGCGGGCGTTGCTGGTATTGAGCCACAGCAGGATACTGCCGAGATTCAGCGTCGTGTACTGCGGATCGTAACCGCCGTTAATGTCGTCGAAATAGATCCACGACGCGTTGCGGCTCATGAAAATAATATCGAACGCGCACGGGCGATTATCGATAAACAGCACGCTGCCGAAAATGAGAGGCCGCAGCGCGTCAAAGGTGCGGACCAGATCGTCATGGGCGAAACAGTAAATTTTGCCCTGCCAGCGCAGGGTAAAGAGTTCGGTGTAAAAGGTGGCGAGTTCCTGTGATGAAAAGCTGCTCGCTTCCCGCACCACGCCGCCCATTGCGCAAAATTTCTCAAACTCTTTACGG
This sequence comes from Cronobacter sp. JZ38, assembly GCF_008932145.1. Classification (NCBI taxonomy): domain Bacteria; kingdom Pseudomonadati; phylum Pseudomonadota; class Gammaproteobacteria; order Enterobacterales; family Enterobacteriaceae; genus Cronobacter; species Cronobacter sp. JZ38. Next base: position 76,605 of record NZ_CP017664.1, on the reverse strand, counting down.
CGTTTTTTCTCCGACGTGTTAGAAATTTTTTCTTTAACATACGCCACCTTATGCTTAAGGCGACCGGAGAACAGCGTATTGATAAACGCGCCGTTGTGCGAGGGCGAGAGGCGTTTGCTCGTCACCGGCAGATACATGCGCCCCTGCGAACGCACCGGGAACCACACATCATCAAACACCACCGGAAAATTTCTGTGCTGGAGACTGCTTTTACCGCTGACGGCGAAACAGGCGCCTGCATCGTCGCCGCCCTCTTTCAGCGCGAAATAATCGAGCGTCAGATTTTGCTCACGGCTTAAAAATGCCAGCACGTCCGGATGACAGCAGACCGAACCGCCAAATTTTTGATACATCGCCTGATATTTTTCTGCGTCACATTTTTGCCAGCCTGTCAGACGACCGACGAAATCTTTAACCTGCATCATGCCGTACCTGTAATAAATTGCGCTGAACCGCCAGTAAATAAACCCGAAAGCATTATTGCCTGCGAAATGAAGGCGCTATTGTCGTCCCGTCGGGTTAAGAGAACCTTAAGTGCGCACATAGACGTAATAGACCGTTATATACGCCGCCAGGATGGCCAGCGCGGCCACGCCCCAGAACCTGAGTTCGCGTTTTTTCATGCGGGAGCGGGCTGCGTCATCAGAAGGTGTATGTCACCGCCACGGCGGCAGAAGTCTGGTTACGCTGGCGTACAATCGGGCTGTCCGCCGCGTTATCGCCAAGCCAGGTGTAACCGGCGCTCAGGGTGGTGCTCCAGTGCTCGCCAAACTGATGGCTCCAGATAAGGCTGTTACTGACGCCGTAAAACCCGCCGTGGGCGGCGTAGCGCCCGTAGCCGGAGCGCGCGCTCTGACGCGGGCTGACGCCGTAAAACGTATTCATGTAGCGGCTGTCGCCGAAGAGGGCGGCTGTCTGAAACGCGACGGTGTCGGCGGCGTCCTGGAAGGGCAGCAGGGTGAGGGACGTCTGATACTGCACGCCCTGGCTGTCGGTTAACGGCAGCGTCGCTTTGCCTTCTGCCACCAGCCACGGCGTGACGGCCCAGCCGAGCGCGAGCCCCGTGTTAAGCGCGGTTTTAATGCTGCCCATGCCTTTGAGCGAATCGGCCCCGTCGCGCCAGTCGCTGTCTTTGTCCGCACGCCCGGGGCTCACGCCGAGCGACTGCTCAACATAGACACCACTGTCGCTTTGCAGGTCATATCCCAGCCCCTTCTCGGTATCGAAAAAGAACGCGCCGTGGCGGGCCTGCACGACGGGCACAACAGTCAGCGTATGGCGGTTATCCCCGCTGTAGCGCGGCGCGTATTGTGCGCCAGCGCCGATGGTCAGGCTGTCGGGAGCGCTCTCCTGCGCCGCCGCGGCCGTGGCGACGCCCGATAACGTGATGAGCATGTACAGCGTCCTGTTTCGTATTATCATCGTGGCTCCTTTTGGACGGGGAATGGGCTTCTGAACGGGTGGCGACCGCGTTCGATGCGCATTCTGAGCCACTCATATCAATGAACGGTCAGGAAACTGTTAAGAAACTGTCAAGGTGAACAGATGGTAACCAAAAGGGTACTGATTATTGAGGACGACGCCGATGCCGCCAGCGTGCTGGAGGCCTATTTGCGGCGCGAAAATTACGACGTGGCGATTGCGGCGGACGGTCAGTCGGGGCTTGAAAAAGCGCAGCGCTGGAAGCCGGATCTGGTGCTGCTGGACGTAATGCTGCCCGTCATGAACGGCACGGAAGTGCTGGCGGCGCTGCGCCGCGCGAGCGACGTGCCGGTGATTATGGTCACGGCGATGGGCGACACGCCGGACCGGATCGGCGCGCTGCGTTACGGCGCCGATGATTATGTTGTAAAACCTTATCACCCCGGCGAAGTGGTGGCGCGCGTTCAGGCGGTGCTGCGCCGCAGCGGTAAAACGCCGACGCCGGAAGACGTGCTGCGCTGGGAGGCGCTGACGGTGGATACGGTGGCCATTACCGCCACGCTTGATAACGGCGGCGACATCACGCATCTTGACCTCACGCCCACCGAATTTTCCCTGCTGACCGTGCTGATGCGCCACCCCACCAGGCCCTTCGCCCGACAATATCTGCTGGAGCACTGCCTGCCGGAGAGCGAGGCGCTGGAGCGCGTGGTGGACACGCATATCTACAATCTGCGCAGAAAGCTGGAGCACGCGGGCGTGCGCGGGGTGCTTATCAACGTGCGCGGCATTGGCTACCGGTTCCGTCAGCCATGAAAAATCACGCGTATCAGTCCCTCTGGCGCTGGCTGTGCGGGCGCATTATCGCGCTGGCTATCGGGACGGTGATTGTCATCGCGGTCTGCATGTGGCTGCGTTTCGCGGTGCAGAATTACTGGATAATGCACCGGATGCCGCCTGCGCTGCGCGACGAATTTCTCCGGCTGGCGGACAACCCGCAGCTTGATCCGGCGCGTTTTCATTACATTGTCGATACCTGGTGGGGGCTGGATTACTCCACGCCGTCTATCGCCTCCAGCGACTGGATTTTGCTCGGCGTTCTGGTGCTGGTGATGATCCCCTTTATCATTTTTATGGGCCTGAAATATGCCCGGCCGCTGTCCGTCCAGTTCAGCCGCCTGCGGGATGTAGCCGAAGACGTGACGCAGGGCGAGTTCGGGCGTCAGGCGGAGCTGGTCAAGGACGCGCCTGCCGAGATGGTGCATTTTGCGAGCGATTTCAACGCCATGACTCGTCAGCTCGCCCGTTACGATAAGGAGCTGCGCGCCTCGCACGTGGCGATGGCGCACGAGCTAAGATCGCCGCTCACCGCCGCGATGGGCCGCCTGCAGGGCATGCTGGACGGCGTCTTTACGCCTGACGCGCAGCAGCTGGAGATGGTCATGCGCCAGCTTCAGCTGTTAAATCGCCTGACGGATGAACTGCATCTGCTGTCGCTGGCGGATGCAGGCCAGCTGACAGTCGACAGGGAAGCGATTTACCTTGACGATCTGTTACGCGAGCGCGCCGCCTGGCTAAAACCGCAGGCCGACGCGGCAGGGATCCGCGTGGTTATTCATGCCTCGCCGCCTGCGCCGCTGTTCGCAGACGCGCTGCGTCTCGGGCAGGTCTTCACGGTGCTGATGGAAAACACGCTGCGCTACGGCAAGCCCGGCGGGCGTCTTGATATTCGCCTGCACCGCACGCAGACGGGCTACCGGGTAGACTTTCTGGATGACGGGCCGGGCGTGGACGCCAGTTTTCTGCCGCTGATGTTCGAGCGCTTTACCCGCGCGGAAACCTCGCGCGCCCGTCATTCCGGCGGCAGCGGGCTGGGGTTATCCATCGCGCGGGCCATCTGCGTGGCGCACGGCGGCGATATTCAGGCCTCGCTGCCGCCAGCGGGCGGGCTGCTGATGCGTGTGATGCTGCCAGAGCGCAGCGACACGGCAGAAAGTTGTCATCCTTGATGGTTTCTTGACGAAAAACCGAACAAATCTCGACGCAGTCACGCTGAAATGGCGCCGCCTTCACTCAGGAGCGGCGTCATGTCAGAAGAATTCACCGATTATTTTCGTCACTGCCTGCATCATCTTTTCGGTGCGGCGCGTCATTTTTCTTTGCTTTCGCTATGGCCGGTCGCGGCGCTCGCCGTGACGCTGCCGCTCTTAACGGGCTGCGGCGATGATCGCCACGACCCGCCCGCGCCGCCGCGCCCGGTGCGCTATCTCGTGGTAGCGCCTGACGCCGCCGCCCCCGCCAGCGTGCGCACGGGTGAAATTCGCGCCCACGATGAAACGACGCTGAGCTTCCGCACTGACGGGCGGATGGTCAGCCGTCTGGTGGATATTGGCGCGGTCGTACACGCAGGCCAGCTGCTCGCCACGCTTGAGCGCGCGACCGGGGAAAATCAGGCCGCCAGCGCGCAGGCCGATCGCCTGAGCGCGCAGGCGGCGGAGCGGGTGGCGGCGCTCAATCTTAAGCGTATGCAGGCGCTGATGCCGTCCGGCGCGATTGCCCGCAGCCAGCTCGACAGCGCCCGCGCCGACTGGCAGAGCGCCGTCGCGCGCCTCAAAAGCAGCGAGGCCGCGCTGCGTAACGCGCAGGAGAATCTCTCATGGACGCAGCTTATCGCGCCCGCCGATGGCGTGGTAACCGGCGTCAGCGCCTCGGCCGGGCAGGTGGTCAGCGCCGGGCAGAGCGTCTTTACGCTCGCCACCAGCGACGCGCGCGATGTGGTGTTTGATGTCAGCGATCCGCAACTTTTCGCCGACCAGACGCCGACGGCGTTTCCGGTCGCGCTGCTGACATCGCCCGCCACCACCGCCACGGCGCGGCTGCGCGACATCAGCCCGCAGGCCGATCCGCAGACCCGCACATGGCGGGTGCGTCTCATGCTGCAATCGCCGCCCGCCGCGATGGCCCTGGGCGCGAGCGTCACGGTCTCGCTGCCCCAGACGCGGGCCAGAGGCGTTGTGGTGCCGGCCTCCGCGCTCACCCGCCAGAATGGCCGCGCTGCGGTGTTTGTCATCGATGCCCATCAGCAGGCGCAGCCGCGCCCCGTCACCATCGCCGCGTATACCGCCACCGCCGTTATTCTCGCAGGCGGCGTCAGCCCCGGTGACCGGGTTATCACGGCGGGCGTGAGCAAGCTGCGCCCCGGCGAGAAGGTGATCCCCGGGGAGACGACGCCATGAGCTCGCCATCACTGAGGCAAAAATTCAATCTCTCCGCCTGGGCGCTGGCGCATCAGCAACTGGTGAGCTTTTTCATGTTGCTGATTATGGCGACCGGCGTGCTCTGCTATGAACAGCTGCCGCGCAATGAAGATCCGGCGTTCACCATCAAAACGGCGGTCGTCTCGACCGAATGGCCGGGGGCGACGGTGGCGGATACCACAAATCTGGTAACGGATGTGCTGGAGAAAAAACTCCAGGAGCTGCCGTGGCTGGATGATATCGAAAGCGAAACCCGCGCCGGGCGCTCGGTAATTAACGTTAACCTGCGCGACGACACCCCGCCGCAGGAGGTGCCCGCCATCTGGTACAAGCTGCGCACCAAAATGCAGGATATCGCCCCGTCGCTGCCGCAGGGCGCGCAGGGGCCTGCCGTGAATGATGAGTTTGATGACACCTGGGGCACGATTTACGGCTTTACCGCCGAGGGCTTTTCGCCCCGCGAACTGCGCGACCGCGTGGAGGCCATTCGCCGCACGTTAATGTCCGTGAATGATGTCGGCAAAATCACGCTGCTGGGCGAGCCGCAGGAGCAGATAGTCATCGCGTTTTCCCCGCGGCAGCTCGCCGGTATGGGGCTTGATATCACGCAGATTAGCGAGGCGTTACAGGCCCAGAACGCCGTAGAGCCGTCCGGCACGCTGCGCGCAGGCCAGGATAACGTGGCGCTTCGCGTGAGCGGCGCGCTGACTGGCGAAGAGAGCCTTCGCGCCGTCACGCTGCATATCAACAACCGCTATATCCCGCTGACGGATATCGCGACGGTCAGCCGTCAGCCCGCCGAGCCGCCCGTGCCGCAGTTTCGCGTGAACGGCGAGCCTGCTATCGGGCTTGCTATCTCGATGGCGCCCACCGGCAATATGCAGGCCTTTGGCGAGGCGCTGAACGCGCGGATGGCGCAGATAGCAACGCAGTTGCCGCACGGCATTGAGGTGGTGAAAGTCGCCGATCAGTCCGCAGTGGTGAGTGAGGCGGTGAGCGGGTTTGTCCGGGTGCTGGTCGAAGCGGTGCTGATTGTGCTGGCCGTCTCGTTTGTATCGCTCGGCATGCGCGCCGGGCTGGTGGTGGCCGCCGCCATCCCGCTGGTGCTGGCGATGACCTTTGCAGGCATGATGCTCGCGGGCATCGGCCTGCAACGCATTTCGCTCGGCGCGCTCATTATCGCGCTCGGCTTGCTGGTGGATGACGCCATGATCACCGTTGAGACCATGGTGGCGCGGCTGGAGGCCGGCGATTCGCGCAAAAGCGCGGCCACATGGGCCTTTAAAACCACGGCGTTTCCGATGCTCACCGGCACGCTGGTGATGATTGCCGGGTTTATTCCGGTCGGCTTCGCGGCCTCCAGCGCCGGGGAGTATTGCTACTCGCTCTTTGCCGTGGTGATGATAGCCCTGCTCTGCTCCTGGGTAGTGGCTGTGCTGTTTTCGCCGCTCACCGGCACCTGGCTTTTGCCTGCGCAGATAAAAAAGGCGCATCAGGGGCCGGGGAGGCTGGGCCGGTTTTATCAGCGGCTGCTGCGCCTCGCGCTCGGTCACCGGCTCGCGACATGCGGCGCGGCGCTGCTCGCGCTGGCGTTATCACTCTGGGGCACCACCTTTATGCAGGGCGAGTTTTTCCCGGCGTCCGATCGCCCGGAGCTGCTGGTGACGCTCACGCTGCCCGCCAGCGCCTCGCAGGAGGAGACGCGACAACAGGCGGAGCGTCTTGAGCAGGCGCTTCGCGGCAACCGCAACATTGATCGCTATTCAACGTATGTCGGCACCGGCGCGGTACGCTTTTATCTGCCGATGGATATTCTCGACGACGATGAAAACACGGCGCAGCTGGTTATCGCGGCGAAAGACCTGGCGGCGCGCGATCGCCTGCGCGACCAGCTCAACGCGCTGCTGGCGGCGCGCTTTGCCGATATCACCACCCGCGTGTCGCCGCTGGAGCTCGGCCCGCCCGTCGGCTGGCCGCTGAAATACCGCGTCAGCGGGCCGGATTATGCGCAGGTGCAGCGCACGGCGCAGGCGTTAGCCGACACGCTCGGCAAATCGCCGCTCACCCGAGAGGTGAACCTGACGGCGGGCGAACCGGAGCGGGTGATAACCTTCCAGGTCAACCAGACGGCGGCGCGGGCCGCGGGCGTCTCATCGCAGAGCCTGGCGCAGTTGCTGAACACGGTCTGGTCCGGCACCACCGTGACGGCGGTGCGCGACAACGACCGGCTGGTGGATGTGGTGTTGCGCGGCAACGATGCCGAGCGGCTTGATATCGCTACATTTTCTGTGCTGATGGTGCCCACCGCCAGCGGCGGCAAAGTGCCGCTCAGCGAAGTGGCAACACCCGTGTGGGGGCTGGACGATCCGGTTATCTGGCGTCGTCAGCGTCTGCCGTTTATCACGGTGCAGACCGATACGGCGCCGGGCCTGCGCGCTGAGGTGGTGTCCGCCGGGCTGCGCCCCGCCATAGAGGCGTTTCGCGCGCGGCTGCCTGCCGGTTATGAGATCAAAGAAGATGGCGCGGCGGCGGAGTCGGATAAAGGCAACAGTTCGGTCTACAACGTGCTGCCGGTGACGCTTATCGTCATGCTGGTGTTGTTGATTATCCAGTTGCGGCGTTTTTCACGGATGCTGCTGGCGCTGTTGATGGCGCCGTTCGGCCTGCCGGGCATCGTGCTGGCGATGTTGCCGACCGGTACGCCGCTGGGGTTTGTCGCGCTGCTCGGCATTATCGCGCTCGCCGGAATGATCATTCGCAACGCCGTGATCCTGATAGCTGAGGTGGACGGCAACCTGCAACAGGGCATGACTGCGGACGCCGCGATCATGACCGCCGCAGCGCACCGGGCGCGGCCCATCATGTTAACGGCCTGCGCGGCTATTCTCGGTATGATCCCGATTTCGCATCAGGTGTTCTGGGGGCCAATGGCGTACGCCATTATCGGCGGGCTGATGGTGGCGACACTGGTGACGCTCACCGTGCTGCCCGCGGCGTTCAGCCTGCTGCTTCAGCCGCGCCGGGCGCGCGCATCAGAGAAGCGTGGTTTTTAACCCGAGCACCTGCCACTGGCCGTTGCGGTTAACCCAGGTGCGAAAATGGTGAAACCGCCCATTCAGCGGTTCACCGGCATAGGTGCCCGTAATCGCCACGCAGGTGTCAACAATAATGCAGTGCTCGTTTTCCTGCGCCCGAAAAGATTCGCGTTCTATCGCCTCAAGAGTGATAGCGCCGCTCATATGCAGCCCGATATCCTGGGATTTGGTGACGCGCTGACCGGCGTGATTGATAAACAGCAGGTCATCGGCAATCAGCGCCGTCAGCGCCGTCACGTCGGAATGTTTCATCGCGGTAAAAAGCGTATCTTCAAGGTGTAGCGGCAGGCTCATGGCATTTTCCCTCTGGTATCAGGCAAGTCTGGCAGCCTGCGCCGGGTTGTAAACCCATGAGAATTAGTAGGTTAAGGACGTTCAGTGCGCCGGCATCAGCTCAAGCAACAGCGCCAGCGGGTAAATCGTCTCGCGGGCTTCGGCGAGCGCATCGCGCGTCCACCAGCGGTTGTCGTGAATGACGCGTTTTTCATTGTCGCTCCAGCGTGAGAAGTCGGTCTCTTCGCAGGCGGTGTGAATGATAAAAAAACGCTCGTCGGCGATAACGTCTTCGCCGTCCGGCAGGCGCATCGTAAAGGTACGCTGCGCCACTTGCGGGCCGGGGGAGGCGCGAATGATGCCCGTCTCTTCCTGTAATTCCCGCAGCGCCGCGTCGGCGAACGACTCGCCCTCTTCAACACCCCCGCCCGGCGTCGCCCAGTAGGAACGGCCGGCGAGCGCGTCATCGCGGTGGGTAAAACGAAACAGCAACAGCCGGTTATCGGGGCTGATTATCAACAACCGCGCGGCGGGGCGTGTGCGCATCCTGGCTCCTTGTTGGCGGGCTTTGTTCATCGCCGCATATGCAGCAGCGGATAAGGCTTGCCGTCCCCGTCCCGTGGCGAGCGGCCTTCACGGGTAAATCCCATATGTTCGTAGAACGCGACGGCGGCCGGGTTTTGCTCATTAACATCCACGAGGCAGGCGCCGTGCTGCTCGCAGGCGAACGTCAGCAGCGCCTTCCCGATGCCGCAGCCGGAGGCATCCGGATCGACAAACAGCATTTCGATTTTCTTATCCAGCACGCCGATAAACCCTTTGCAGACGCCAGACTCATCCTGCCACACCCATACCGGCAACGCAGCAAGCCAGGTATCGTGAACGCTTGCCCGCAGGCGCTGTATTTCTTCCTCGCTGAGAAACGTGTGGGTTTTGCGCACGGCGCGTTCCCATAAATTGGTTAACGCAAGAATGTGCTGCGTTTCGGCTCTGGTAATCATATCGTCATCCTTTCCGGTGTCTGCGGTCAGAGAGTATACCGAAAAGAGCTCGTGGCGCAGATGCAGGTGTTTCTTAACCCTGAATATTGGCAGCCACGGCAAGACCAGCAATATGCTAATTTAGCGGCTTACGCTCATCCTCAACGGAAAAAGAAAATGGACAGGGATACGCTGGTTACGCTACTCGAATATAAACGCTGGGCAGATGCCGGCACGCTGGCGTCGGTAAGGGCAGTTGATGAAACCGCGCACCCGGAGAAGCGCCGCCTGATGCAGCGGCTGATGAACCATATTTATGTGGTGGACCGGATTTTCCAGGCCAATCTTACAGGGCAGGCGCACGGCTACACGGCGCTGAACACGCCGCAAACCCCCACGGTGGAAGCGCTTGAGACGAACCTGCGCGAGAGCACCGACGGGTATATTGCCCTGGTCGGCGCGATGTCTGAGGCAGATTTTGCAAAGACGATCCGCTTTCAGTTTACCGACGGCGGGCCCGGCGAAATGAAAGCCATTGATATGTTCACCCATATGCTTTTTCACGGCACCTATCATCGGGGCGCGGTGGGCTGGCTCGTCGCGGAGTGCGGCGGCAGCGCATTTAAAGATGTCATGACGATTTTTCTGCGCGAGCGCCACCGTTAACCACGCCGCCCGTCGGGGCGGCGTTTCACCCTCTTGTTAACGGGACGCTGTGCGGCGTATTTGCCCGAGCGCTTTATCGCTCTCATCGCCGTTAATCAGGCGCGTGAGCTCTTCACAACGGACGATGTTTCCTGCCGCCAGCGTAAAGTGCGCAAACACCTCCACCTGAGCGTCAGCCCCGTGACGTTTTTCCACCTCAACGAGATGATGCGTAAACACCTGCTCGCCTTCAACAATGGCCGCCAGGATGCGCAGGTTAATGCGCCGTGTGATGGCTTTAAGCGCGGCCATGTGTTCGACAAATTGCGTATAATCCAGCGACACGCCGTCCACAACCTGTTGATAGTCCGGTGCGAAAAAACGGGCAATGGCGCGTTCGTCATGCGCGGGATGGCAAACCACCTGCTCCAGGGCGTCGGTGACCCTTTTTTTGGCTGTTTCCATTAGGTTCTCCTCTTAGTGAGAAGGCAGGATACAGCCGGGTGCGTAAAGGCTATTATCCGCATTACGTCAAAAAATACGGTTAACCGGCCATGCTCCTTACGTCTGAACACTTTACCCATCCACCCCGGCATGAAACGCGCTGGCACACACACGACGGTGGGCAGGTTTACCGGGCAATTGCGGGCGTCATGATGATTGAAACCGAACGTGCCCGCTGGGCGGTTACGCCAGGCGTGATTGGCTGGATCCCGGCAGGCGTTCGTCATAAGGCCCATTTTCCAGGCCAGATGCACGGCGGTGCTATCTACCTCAGCACGGGCGATCACCCGCCACTACCGCCCGAAGAAGGGGGTTTCAGTGCTGATACCTTCATGCTGACGCTGATTGAACGGCTGTTCCACGACGTCAGCGAGGTGCGCCAGGCCCGGTTACTGGCGGTGTTATGCGATGAGATAATGGCAGCGGCGCCGTGTCCCCTGCATCTGACCATGCCGCAGGACCGACGCGCCAGGCAGATAGCCGATGCGCTGTTATTGCATCCCGGTAACGGACTCAATCAGACGCAGCTTGCCGTGAAGTACGGTCTCAGCGTCCGAACGCTTAGCCGGCTTTTTCGCGAGCAGACGGGGCTTCGTTTCAGCCTGTGGCGTCAGCAGGCGAAAGTCATTGCCTCCCTGTCGCTCATTCTCGCGGGGGTGCCGGTAAGTGAGGCGGCGCTGGAAAGCGGGTTCAGTAATGTCAGCGCCTATATTCAGGCGTTTCGCGAACGCTTTGGCGAAACGCCGGGCAAACTTCAGCAGTCTCATTTCAGGCGTTGATGCCGCCGCGTTATTTTTCCGCTTCTGTTGCCACACGCCTGCCGATATCCTTCAGTTGCGAATACTTTTCCAGCAGCTGCGGGCCGTCATCAAGGCTTGTGACAAACATCCACATGTAGGTCATCACCGAGTAAATATGCCCGGCGTTGAGATCCGGCGAGCGCGTCATCATCACGATGGTAAAGCTAAACAGCAGCGCCGCCAGCACGCCGATAGTGAGATAACCCATCGCCTCGCGATCCGAGAGCGTGATGCGAAGCCGCGCCAGCACCTGATAATGCCGTTGCAGCGTGTGCGACGCGGCGTGGGTCACGACGTCTATCTCTTTTTCGAGACGATTGTTAAGCCTGCCATACAGCGCCTCGTTGCGGCGGGTAAACCGCGTTACAAAACAGGCCAGCACGCCCAGAATGGCGAGACAGGCGATACCCGTCCAGAACTCAATCAGCAGCAGCATGACGGCAGCGCCTGCCATCGACGCCACCGAGGTAATCAGCGTCGGCAGGTGCAGCTCGAAGAAATCGACAAATTCCCGTGAGAGCGCCACGCGCGCGGCGACGGTCGACGCGGCCAGCTGTTTTTTGCGCTGCGCCAGCACCACCGAGACGGCGAGGCCCGCGTAAATGCGCGCGAAGGTGCGCGTGTCAACGCTGCGGCGCGTCGCGCCCAGCGTCCAGATAAACAACACCATCAGCCCGTAGAGCATCGCGTTAAATAGCTCGCCTGCCATCATGGCGTTAATGGAAACGCCCGCCAGCACCGGGTAAAGCAGGTAAGTGACGTTCTCCGCTATCACCAGCGTAAAGGTAAAAAAGAGCTTATGGCGATGGCGTCTGGCGAGGGTTTTCAGCGTGCCGGCGGCGCTGGCGGCCGGGACGGACACCGGAAGATTTTCGCTGTGCGTTTTCATGGTTTCTGTTAATCTGTGTTAGAGCAATTGCTCAAGTGGGGTGGGATGCTATTTGAGCAACTGCTCAAAGTCAACCGAAGAAAACGCAGGGTGAGCTTTTCGTGAAAGAGAAAATCGTCAACGCGGCGATCGCGCTGTTTATTGAAAAAGGCATCGAAAACGTCAAAACGCGTGATTTAACTGAGCATTTAGCGATTTCACGCAGCCATATTTATCACTATTTCAAAAACTGGCAGGCGCTGTGCGTGGAGTCGATTTCCACGTTTCTGGATAATGAACTTCATGAGTTTGTCTCGCGTACCGCGTCGTTACCGGCAAGTGACAGATTGCAGGCGTTTATCGACGGCGTGATTTCACCGACGCCCGACCCGACCGCGCGGCTTTACGGGTCGCTGTGGCAACTGGCGGCGCACAACCCGGTTTATGCACAACTGACGGGATCCATTCTGACACGCTGGCACGAAGCGCTGGTGGCGATTATCGTGGCGGGGGAAAACGAGGGGGTGTTTCGCCCTGTTAATGCCGCGCGGGTCGCCCGCCAGCTGGACGCGATGCTGTTCGGCTACAGCGACCATCTCTACACGCTGCCGTCCGACGAGGCGTTCCGCCAGGCGCAGGACGACATTGACGATTTCATTCGCGGGAATTTGCTGGCGTAACAATGCGCTTTGCTATCCATAAGCAGGTCTGACAGATGTGAAATCGATGTAAATCGGTTAACTCACACTCAGGCCTTTGTCACAAAACAGAAATCCCGATTTTTGCCCGCGACGCCTGCGTTGATTTGCGTAATTTTTGTTAAATCTTTGTATACAAAAGCGCTATGGAAGTGTGAGGCATGATTAATGCGTCATATGCATCGGTTCATGCGTTTATTGCGCTTATTAACCCCTTATTTCTGTTCCAGTCTTCAGATAGAGGCGCAACCAAAAGCGTCAACGACAACTGGAGACATCAATGCATTCCGCTACCCCACCTGTAACGACCCGCTCCCGGCTCGGCGCGATACTGCGCGTCACGTCGGGCAATTTTCTCGAACAGTTTGATTTCTTCCTGTTCGGATTTTATGCCACGTATATTGCCCATACTTTTTTCCCGGCAAGCAGCGAGTTTGCCTCGCTGATGATGACCTTCGCAGTGTTCGGCGCGGGCTTTCTGATGCGCCCCATCGGCGCCATCGTGCTGGGCGCGTATATCGATAAGGTTGGCCGCCGTAAAGGGCTGATTGTGACGCTCTCTATTATGGCGACGGGCACGTTTCTGATTGTGCTGATCCCGTCCTATGAGGCCATCGGGCTGTGGGCGCCGCTGCTGGTGCTGATTGGGCGTCTGCTACAGGGATTCTCGGCAGGCGCGGAGCTTGGCGGCGTATCGGTGTACCTGGCGGAAATCGCAACGCCCGGGCGCAAAGGCTTTTATACCAGCTGGCAGTCCGGCAGCCAGCAGGTCGCGATTATGGTCGCCGCAGCCATGGGGTTTGCCCTGAACGCGACGCTGGATCAGAGCGCGATTAGCGACTGGGGCTGGCGTATTCCGTTCCTGTTTGGCTGCCTTATCGTGCCCTTTATTTTTCTTCTGCGCCGCAAGCTTGAGGAGACGCAGGAGTTCAGCGCGCGCCGTCATCATCTCGACATGCGCCAGGTGTTCACGATGCTGCTGAAGCACTGGCCGGTGGTAATTGCAGGCATGCTGATGGTGGCGATGACCACAACCGCGTTTTATCTCATTACCGTCTATGCGCCCACCTTCGGCAAAAAAGTGCTGCTGCTCAGCGCCTCCGACAGCCTGCTGGTCACGCTGCTGGTGGCTATCTCTAACTTTATCTGGCTGCCGGTGGGCGGCGCGCTGTCAGACCGCTTCGGGCGTAAGCCGGTGCTTGTCGCCATGACGCTGCTGGCGCTGGCCACGGCGTATCCGGCTCTGCTGCTGCTGGCAGGCTCGCCGAGCTTTTCGATGATGCTGACTGTGCTGCTGTGGCTCTCCTTTATGTACGGTCTGTACAACGGCGCGATGATCCCGGCGCTGACCGAAATCATGCCGGCGGAAGTGCGCGTGGCAGGCTTCTCGCTGGCTTACAGCCTCGCAACCGCGGTGTTTGGCGGCTTTACGCCGGTGATTTCCACGGCCCTGATTGAGTACACCGGCGATAAAGCCTCGCCCGGCTACTGGATGAGTTTCGCGGCGCTTTGCGCGTTGCTGGCGACACTCTACCTGTATCGCCGCAGTACGATGACGCTGCAACCCGCTCGTTAAAGGAGGAACGACAACATGCGTAAAATCTCATTCTGGCTGATGGCGGCGCTGGTGGGTGGTTCGGCAAGCGCCGGAGCGCTGGCGCAGGATCTGACCGTGATGATTTCCGGCGGATTTAAAGCCGCGCTTGAACAGTTGCGCCCCGTTTACGAAAAGCAAAGCGGTAATCATCTTATCGTGATCCCCGGCCCTTCAATGGGCAAAACGCCACAGGCTATCCCGAACCGGCTGGCGCGCGGCGAACCTGCTGATGTCGTGATCATGGTGGGGGATGCGCTGGGTCATCTTGAACGCGCGGGCCGCATCGCGCCGGGCACGCGCACGGAGCTTGCGGATTCGCCGACAGGCATTGTGGTGCCGAAGGGCGCGCCGGTGCCGGTGATTAAAACGGACGACGATCTGCGCCAGATGCTGCTTGCGGCGAAATCTGTCGCGTATTCCGACAGCGCCAGCGGCCGCTACGTCAGTCATGAGCTCTTCAGAAAGCTCGGTATTGAAAAGCAGGTCGGGACGAAAGCGCAGATGGTGGAGCGCATCCCGGTGGCGTCTGAAGTGGCGAAGGGGAAATATGCCGTGGGGTTCCAGCAGGTCAGCGAGCTGTTGCCGGTGCCCGGCGTGACCTTTGTCGGCGAGCTGCCCGATGACGTGCAGTACATCACGCGTTTTGCCGGGGCGGTAACCACCCGCGCGGCGCATCCGGAAGAGGGAAAAGCACTGCTCGCGTTTCTGTCATCGCCCGACGCGCAGAAAACCATTCACGCCACGGGGATGCGATCGGCAGAGGTAAAACCGCCGGTTACGTCAGCTGATACCGCTCAGTAACGAGCTTCTCAAGCTCCGCTGCGACATAAGACTGAATGCGGCCGCTGCGGCGAATCAGCCCTACGCTGCGTCTGACCACCGGATCGGTCAGGCGCAGCGGCGTCAGCACCGAATGCCCGGACGCAGGCATCGACATCGCGGGAACGGCGGCAATGCCGATCCCGGCTTCCACCATCCCGAGCATCGTGGTGACGTGTCGGGTTTCACAAATGCTGGGCCGCGCAGGCGTAATGTGCCCCAGCGCCTGGTCAAGCAGCGTGCGGTTGCCGGAGACTTTGTCGAGACCGATATAGTCCTGCTGAAAATATTCCCGCCACGTGAGCTGCCCTTTGCGGGCGAGCGGGTGATCGCGGCGGCACGCGGCCACGTAGACATCCTCCACCAGCGGTACGAACTCCAGATGCGGCGGCAGGTTTCTGTCAAAACAGATCCCGAAATCGGCCTGCCCGCTGGCGACGGCCTCGATAACGTTGCCAAGACTACTGTCGATAAGTTTGATTCGCACACGAGGGTAGCGCGCCTGAAAGCTGCGTATGATTTCCGGCATAAAGTAATAGGCCGCCGACGGCACCGTCGCGACCGTTACCAGCCCGGTGCGCGCTTTACTCGCCTGATTAATATCCGCCAGCACCGCCTCCACATTCGCGAGCAACTGCTCTGAACGCTCGGCGAAGCTCTGCCCATAAAGCGTCAGGGCTACGCGGCGCGTGGTGCGGTCAAACAGCTTTGCGCCGAGCGCTGTTTCCAGTTTTTCAATACGGCGGCTGAGGGCGGACTGCGACAGGCAGATAGACTCCGCCGCGAGCCGAAAGCTGCCGTATTCCATTAACGCGCGAAACGCATAGAGATCGTTCAGGTCGAAATTTACAGGCATGGCAGCAGCATCCTTTCAGCATCAGTAACATCATCATTATAAAGCGCGGTTTATCCGTCGCGTTTTTATCATAGATGACAGGCGGGCGTTGCTGAAAGTGATACGCCACGCAGGAGGGCGTTTCACGGGCAGCGCGGCGACGCTGGCGCCTGCGCCATGTCCCAGTGCGTTTTCAGGAAATCGACAAAACACCGGATGCGGGGAGAAAGATAGCAGCTGGTGGGCCAGAGCGCGGAGAACGTGCCTGTGCGCTCGCAGTACCCCGGCATCACTTCGCCTAACTCGCCGCGAGCGAGCATCGTGGTGACGATAAAATCTGGCACATAGCAGATCCCAAGTCCTGCGGCGGCCGCGCGGATCATGGCTTCGATATTATTGACCGTCAGCGCCGCGCGGGCCTGATGCGCGCCTGTGAGCTGAAACCCGGCCAGCTCCCACGGCTGGATGAGCCCGGTGGACGGAAAGCGAAACAGGATACAGCGGTGCTGTTTCAGCGCGTCGGGCGAGCGGGGTTCGCCATGGATGGCAAGGTAGGCGGGGCTTGCGCAGAGTACGAAACGGAAATGGCCAAGCGTTCTGGCGGTCAGGCGCGAATCCGCCATTTCGCCGCTGCGGATCGCCACATCAAACCCTTCCTCTACCAGATTCACCAGCCTGTCGCTGAAATCCAGCTCTGTGTCGATATCGGGATATTGCGCCGCGAATGCCGGGAAAAAGGGCATCAGCAGGTGATAACCGATGGTGGGCAGCGACACCCGCAGCTTGCCGGAGGGACGTTGCGTGGAGGAGGTCAGTTCAGCTTCCGCCTCACGCAACTGTTCAAGCGCCGGGCGGCAGCGCGCCAGCAGCTTCTCGCCTTCACTGGTCAGGCTCACGCTTCGGCGTGCCGGTGCAGAAAGCGGGCATGGCGGCCGGACTGTTTAACACCGTGCGCGTGGCAGGCGAAGGCGTGGCGCTGGTCTGTGTAATGGCGTTTCTCGCGACAGCCTGTCAGCATACGCTGGCCGTGACTCTCCCGGGTTATTCGCCCGGAACGATCGCGAGCGCCGCCACCTGGCTTGGCTCCGGCAATCTTCAGCAGGCGCAGGCGCTGCTGCCGGAGGTGTCGCAGGCGCAACTGCACCGGAGCCTGAATCATGCGTATCTGCAGCTGTGCGATCTGCTGGCCATACTGACGCTGCTTTGCGCCGTGATCGTGTGGAAAACCCTTCGCGCGGCGCGCCCGCACTCGCCGCCCTTTTAAAGAGCGCCGCTGCAAACGCAACGGCTGAAGTGACAGGCCGCGCTAAAGATGCTGCGCCTCGACGCCCTGAAGGATTTCTTTGATCTCGAAGAAGTCGTTCCAGAACGGGGTATCGCGCAGGGCTTCGCTAAACGCCTGCCAGACTGCGTGGCTGGCCGCCTCCCAGATCCAGATATCGGAAATGCGCGCTGAGTAAAATTCAGTGTCGAAATAGCGCAGCGTCAGCGCGCCGCGGTACTGCGCCAGTAATGGCGAAAGAAACGTGGCGATGTTGCGCTGACGCTCATCGGCGCTGGCGCTGAGCCAGCTGCGGTTGGCTTTCACCAGCATAAAAAGGGTCACAGATTCTGTGGCGGCACGGTTCATTATGGTCTCCCTGAAAACTATTAATGCTTGTAGATGTGGGGTTACGGCGAGGTCGTTATGATATCGGGACATGTTTTATTCAGGGACTCGCGTTTTATGCACCTTTACGGTCCGGCGCTTGCGCCGCGCAAAATACCGCGTCAGGCACGCTCACGGGCGCTGGTAGACGCGATTATCGAGGCGACGGCTCGCATTTTCGAGCGCACAGGCCCGACGGCCTGCACCACGAATGCCGTGGCGGAAATCGCGGGCGTCAGCATTGGTTCGCTGTATCAGTATTTCCCGAACCGGCGCGCCTTAACGGCGGCGCTGGTGGCGCGTGAACACGCGCAGCTTATCGCGGCATTCAGCGCGGCAGCCACGCGCCAGACGGCGGCGGAACGGCTTACGGGCATGATCCACGCCGCCGTGGAGTACGACTTTGCGCGGCCTGCGCTTGCTGCCGCGCTGGATGGCGAAGAGGCGGCGCCGGCGTTTGCGCGCCATCAGCAGGAGACGCTGGCGGCGATTCACCGCGGTGTGATGGCGGTCATCCAGCGGGATGAGGCGACCGCATGGGATGTTATCGCGCTGGCGCAGGGGATGATCGCCATGGCTGTCCGGCGGGATGAGCGCGACGGCTGCGCGCTGAAGCGCCGCATTGAACGCGCCGTTTTTGGCTATCTCGGCTGGCCTGCGCCAGAAACGGCGTGACGTTAACCACTTACCACAGGAGAGAGAAATGATTGTCAGAACCTGGCACGGCTGCGTGCCGCGCGAACACGCCGACGGCTTTGCGCTCCATTTGCAGAAAACCGGCGTTGAGCATGCGCAGCGCACGCCGGGCAACCGGGGCGCGTTTGTGCGCCATGAAACGCAGGGCGACTGGGCGCATTTCTTTCTTGCGACCTGGTGGGACGATCTGAACGCTATCAAAGCGTTCGCCGGGGAGGATTATCAGGTCGCGGTGACGTATCCGGACGATGAACAGTTTGAACTGCTCTCCGACCCGTACGTGTTCCAGCATGAGGTGCAGGCCATTACGCCGCTGTAACCGGCGAGACGCTGATAAAATGGCTCGCCAGCGCGCCGTTATCATAGCGATGGATCATAAGGGCGGGCGGCTACGCCAGTTGTCATCGGTCAGATCGCCGCTTGGCACCAGCACATCGGGGGCAAGCGGGGCGCGCCATGCCAGCGCGTTGTCAAAACGCGACAGAGGGTCGTTATCCGGTGCGGCGTGAATATCAGAAAGCTGTGCGACTATCATGGTTTGCGCTCTGGCCTGGCGGTTTCTTGCTTCAGGAATGGCAGAAGAGGGAGGAGGGCGCGACACCAATAAAAAAGCCAGCCGGTGAGAGACGGGCTGGCTTTTGAAGGAATAATCAGGCGTCAGATATCGTCGAGCGTATGGTCGACGACGATTTCCAGCGTTTTGCGCATGACATCAGCCATGACCACATCGTCTGTGGTTTCCAGCATACCGATGAGTTGCAAAATAATCGCTTTATGAGTCAGGTGACCGTCGGTGGCGAGGATATTGCTGACAACCGCGCCCAGCAGAGCGGCTTCCTGCGCCAGCAAATCGCCAGCGTTACGAAAATATTCAGACAGTGTCGTATCGGGCAGCTCTGCCTGTACATCAGTGGGGTTAAGCATTACCTGGCTCATTGACTGGCACCGTATAGTATTTTGAAAGTTGCTGTATATAGTCAGTGTTTTTTAGTGCCGTCTGGCGACTGACTATCGCCAAACAGGGAACGGACATTGTCGCCATTCCACTCCTTGCGCTCATGTGCGCCGTTGCGCCGTCCGGAAACCGTCGTCGAGCTTATCTCAGTAATCACGCGTGCAATGGCCTCGCGTCGCTGAGCATCCGACTCGCTGGTTTCCATCGAGCGCAAACGCGCGATGAGGACCCGCATATTGATGGGGCCTTTTTCTCTCAGGAGAGACAGTACGGCCTCTCCGATGATTTCATCTGTCAGTTGATCTTTTTCACTTCTGTTCATAAATGCGTCTCTGAATGCCGCATGTCCCGCGCCACACGCACGGGCTACAACTTTTCCGGTGGCGTCCTGCCACTGAAAATTGTCAGGCTGTGCTAAGGCCTGCAATATCCTCCGCCAGAATTGACTTAATCATCAGGAAACGTGTTCGGTAAAACGCCCTGGTGTTAGCGATCGAAAAGCAGACCGATCAGCGTCTGGTAGTGACTTTCTTCTTCAACGCTGGAAGCCATTTCGAGACGACTAAGCAATTTGGTACAAATACTTTTTTTGTTCAGGAGACGACCATCGCGCAGAATCTCTACCACGATTTGCCCTAAGGTTTCTTGCTGAGTTGGCAGAGCCGCTTTATCAAAGTATCGGGCAATGGCATTAGCTGTATCCGGGATATAACCGTTCTGACGCATATGTCACTCCTGTTAAAATTTCGTAACTACGCAAGGAATAGTTAGCAGTATACTAATTACATGAATCTTGTACACCCTTTTTGTATAAGTTGTTGTCACGCTTTTGATTGAATGATGATCATTCCTATCTTTATCAAATGCTTACATTTGTAATTATTTTTCTTTTGCAGATAATTCTGTACAGAAATTGCATTTTTATCCTCTGATCTGAGCATTCCAGGTTGTACAGGAAAGCGAAAACGTAAGCATGATGTGAAAATTTCCGCCTGCGGATGCCGCAACCTGTACAAAAACGTCGCTCACCTTATTTGTTCTTATCTGTCTGTAAAACGTAATCATTTCGAGACGCTCGCCGGGTCATCTGCTAAGGTGGCGGCTTATTCACCTATTCACGGGATGTATGATGCTCACAACCATAATTTATCGCAGCCATATCTGCGACGATGTTCCGGTCACCGTGCTGGAAGAGATGGTAGCGGCAGCGAACAATAAAAACGGGCAGGCCGATGTAACAGGCATTCTGCTTTTTAATGGCAGACACTTCTTCCAGCTTCTTGAAGGCCCGGAAGAGAGCGTGAAATCTATCTACCGCGCGATTTGTGCCGATACGCGTCATTACAACCTTGTGGAGCTGCTGTACGACTATGCGCCGTCGCGCCGCTTTGGCAAATCCGGCATGGAACTGTTTGATTTACGCGATTATGAACGCGACGAAGTGCTTCAGCATGTGCTGAATAAAGGCACCTCGAAATATCAGCTGGTCTATGGCGATCGCGCATTGCAGTTCTTCCAGACCTTTGTCGAAGCGACGGAAAAAGAAAACTATTTCGAGATCCCGCCGGGCGACAGCTGGGATTTTATTACCGAAGACGATGGCGTTCAGGCACCGGCGACGACCGGTGTGCATACTGATTGCAGCTTCGCCTTCCAGCCGATTATCGATCCGCTCGCCCGTGAAGTGGTGTCGCTTGAAGCGCTGCTGCGCACGCCGGATGGCGCGCCGCCACAGGCGTTTTTTGAGGGATTGCAGGGCGCGGCGCTGTATGAGGCTGATTTGCACAGCAAGAAAACGGCCTTTGCCATGGCGGGCGCGCTCAATATTGGCCAGCAGACGCTGTGCGTAAACCTGCTGCCGATGACGCTCGTTACCATTCCTGACGCGGTAGATTTTCTGGTGCAGGAGATTCAGGCGAATGGCCTGGTGCCGGATCAGGTGATTGTGGAGTTTACCGAAAGCGAAGTTATCTCGCGGCTGGATGAATTCACCGGCGCGATTCGCCAGCTAAAAGCGGCGGGCCTTCGCGTGGCGATTGATCATTTTGGCGCGGGCTTTGCCGGCCTGCTCTTGCTGGCGCAATTCCAGCCGGACCGCATCAAAATCAACCGCGATCTCATTCGCGATGTGCATAAAAGCGGGCCGCGGCAGGCTATCGTTCAGGCGCTGATTAAGTGCTGCGCGTCGCTGGAAATCGCCATTTCCGCGGTCGGCGTAGAGAAAGCCGAAGAGTGGATGTGGCTGGAATCGGCAGGCATTACGCTCTTTCAGGGGCATCTGTTCGCTAAACCGGCGTTTGGCGGCATCCCGGCCGTGGCCTGGCCTGAAAAAAAATTCGGCCTGTAAGCGCCGCTCTTTCCCTGTGGCGCATGTTTAACCGCATGCGCCCTCTCTGCGTGATTTTACCTCTTTCCTGTACACTTTTTTATTGCTCATCACGACCGGACTTCATACCCTTATCCGCCCGTGGCTCTTAAATTAACTTCCCGGTTGTACAATTACTAAAAATTGTACAAGCTATGTAGAGTTAAATTTTTGAGAGATTCCTGTGTCGGTTTTGATCGTGAGTGAAGATCCTATGGCGTTTTACAGCATTGGCGAGATAGCAGAACGGTGCGGGATTAACCCCGTGACGCTGCGAGCCTGGCAGCGGCGCTATGGCCTGCTTAAACCCCAACGCAGCGAGGGTGGTCACCGCCAGTTCGATGAAGACGACATTCAGCGTATCGAAGAAATAAAGCGTCTGGTCAAAAGCGGCGTGCCCGTGGGGAAAGTCAAAGCCCTGCTGGATAAAGACGTTGTCGTGGCGCCAGAGGCGTGGAAAGTACTGCAGGAAGAGATGATGGCGGTGTTGCGTCAGGTGCGTCCGGCGACGCTGCGCGCCAAGCTCACGGCTCTGGTGCGCGAAAATGCGGTAGACGGGCTTATCGATAATGTCTTTTTGCCGGTGCGCCGTCGTCTGGGTCTTGACCAATACACCGCGCCTTCCATGCGCAGCCTGATGGATGGCGCGTTGATTGAATACGCCACGCTCTTTCTCGCCGAGGCGCGTAAGAAAACCACCAAAGAAGCGCTATTAATGGGCTGGGGCACGGTAGACCGCGCCCGCCTGTGGCTTGAAGCCTGTCGGCTGGCCCACCAGGGCTGGCACATCGACGTGCTGGCAGAGCCGCTCGACCTGCCGCACCCGGAGCTGTTCCCGAACCAGCACTTTTTTGTCTGGACCGACGAGCCGCTGTCGGACGGACAGCTGGAGCGCGTCTCTCACTGGCAGGCGCAGGGCTTCGCCATTACCTTTCTTTCCGATAAAGAACAGGCGTAAGCCGGTCAGCAAAAAAAGCCCGGCACAGCCGGGCTTTTTTATGCGGTTCACCTCAATGTTTAAAACGTCTCCCAGTCTCCGGCGCCGTCTGCGGCGAGCGTGCGAGCAGGGCTGTGCGAGGCTGCCGCTTTCGCCGCCGGCTTTTTCTGGATGCTGTCGCCAAGCTTAAAGAGTGAAATCAGCTGCGACAGCTCGCCGGCCTGCTGCTCCAGCGACGCGGCGGCGGCGGATGACTCCTGAACCAGCGCGGCGTTCTGCTGGGTGGTGGAATCCAGCTCGCTGACGGCTTTGCTTATCTGATCTATCCCGCGGCTCTGCTCGTCAGACGCGTGAGAGATTTCCGTCATGATCCCGCTGACGCCCTCCACGGACGAGACAATATCTTTCATGGTTTCGCCCGCTTTGTTGACCATCGCGGAGCCGGAGCTGACGCGCGCCACCGATTCCTGAATCAGCCCCTCAATCTCTTTTGCGGCCTGCGCGCTGCGGCTTGCCAGCGTTCTGACTTCACCGGCGACCACGGCGAACCCGCGCCCCTGTTCACCGGCGCGCGCGGCTTCCACCGCGGCGTTGAGCGCCAGGATGTTGGTCTGGAAAGAGATACCGTTAATCACGGCGATAATGTCTTTAATCTTGTTAGAGCTGTCGGTAATGTTCTCCATCGTTTCAACGACGTCCCACACAATCTGCCCGCCGCTGCGCGCGTTCTGCGCTGCGGTGTGGGCAAGGGCGCTTGCTTCGCGGGCGTTATCGGCGTTGCGTTTTACGGTCGACGTTAACTCTTCCATGCTGGCGGCGGTTTGCACTACGGCAGCCGACTGCTCTTCGGTACGCGACGCCAGATCGGTGTTGCCGATGGAAATCTGCGACGATGCCGAAGCCACGTAAATCACCGACTCTTTAATCTGGGTGATAAGCTCGCGCAGCCGCTGGTTCATCGTCGCCATCGCGGCGCTCAGGCGGCCCAGCTCGTCGGTGGAATCGGCTTCGATAACTGCCGTCAGGTCGCCTGCGGCGATACGCTCCGCAACGCTCAGGTTATAGCGGATCTGCGCGGTCATCTGGCGGGTGATAAGCCAGGCGATAAAGAGCCCGATCACCACCGCGCAGAGCGCGACAATCACCATGATGTACATGACATGGTCGATTTTGGCATTGCTTTTATCCGCCTGAATTTTCGCGAGTTCGCTGGTGGCGTTATTTAACTTCTCGGCTACCACAGTCATGGCGTCGGCCCCGGCTTTCGCGTTTTTCAGGGCGAGGCTGTAGTCGTCCACCGCGCTGTCGAGCGAATTAAGCGCCGACTGGAGCGCATCGGCCGTTCCGGCGATGTCGGAGGCGTTTTCGCTTTTTATCGTGGTCAGTAAAGAGAGCGCCTGCTGTAAATCATTGCTGAATTGCTGCTGCCCATCCGCACCGCGCGACGAGACAATTACGCCCGCGTCCGCGCGAATTTTCTCAATAAAATAGAGCAGATTGACGCTGGATCTTGATAAAGACTCGCTGCTGCGCAGCGTCTGAGAAACGTTATCAAAAGTGGACTGACGGGTAGCCTCCAGCACTTTTCTGCTTTGCTCAATAGTGGCACTTTCCAGCGAAATAAACTGATTTCGCACGTCGTGATATTGTTTTACCGTCTCGCCCAGCGCGGTAAATAACAGGCGGGTATCTTTTTCCCAGGCGAAGTGTTCGCCATCTTCTATTTTCTCCGCCATTCGTTTTATGGCATTCAGGTTCTCCTGCGCGGCTTTTTCGTCGTGGCTGACCTGATACATCAGGCGGTTACGTCTGGCGGTATTTAAATCGTTACTGATTTGATTGACCAGTTGCTCTTTGTCAGAGTGCTCGCTGATAGCCGAAAGCTGACTCAGGTTAATCCCGGACGAGAGGATAATAATACCGACGAGTACAGAAAAGCCGCCGAATAATTTTGCTGCTACGGAAAGATTTTTTAAAAAACCGGGTTTACCTGTCATTGTTGATTCCTCGGCTGCTCACTCTGCTGTCGTGATACACGCGCCGTCGCGTTTATTTATGGCGCAATAATATGCGCGCATTTAAGGCGTCAGGGCTGTTATCGTTGAGTTACTCCATAAGGGTTATCGGCAAAAATGAAAATTTTATTCAGGGAAAATCAGCAGTAAATTTCAGATGGCTTGAAAATCATTACATTACGTATTTAACATTCTTTCCTGAATGTGATCGCATTAACAAAAGGAGAGCGTTTATCATAAGTAATAAAGGTTTGCGTGAAAACAATAAGCCTGATTACCTTTTATTATCGGAGTGCTCCTTATAGAAGTGTGCTAATTCCCGCAAAAGTAATATGCCTGAATAGAAATCTCCGGTTTACGGCGTGAGGTAAAAAGCTTTTGTCGACAAATGGCGGACTGCCGGGCAGATACACTGATGTCCGGAACGCTCATTATAAAAAGAGGTGAAAATGGCTTTTACTCATATGCGTATCGCAAGACCGGTGACGGACCTGGAAAAATCGTTCCGCCTCTGGTCGCAGGGGCTGGGGCTTGTAAAACTGGCGGCGTTTACTGATCACGCCGGTTTTAGCGGCGTCATGCTCGGGCGTAAAGGTTTGCCCTGGCATCTTGAATTTACGGTCTGTCACGATCATCCTGTCGCCCCTTCCCCCGGCAATGAGGATTTACTGGTGCTCTATTATCCGGATAACGCCGAATGGCAGCGCGTTTGCGCATCGCTCGAAGAGGCAGGGTTTATCAGTACGCCTTCGTTTAACCCGTACTGGGATATTAACGGGCGCACCTGGATGGACCATGACGGTTATCGGCTGGTTGTGCAAAACCGGGCGTGGGAATAAATTTTACCGCATGACGACGCCGTTAACGCAGACGCTATACCATCAGTAGATCCTGATAAAGCGCATGCTCACCGAAGCGCAGGCGATAACACAGTCTCTGCGCTTACACGCCGTCCGTATCCGAAAGACGCATCGCACAGCGGTCAGCGCGGGAAACCCCCTGCGCCGCTTCTTCATCAGGCAGACGAGCCAGACGCTCCGGCACTGCGCGTCGGCAATATATTCACCCCATTGATAAACCCAACCGGCGTGGCGGCGTCTTCCGTCGCGACGGCGCAATAGCCGGTCGCGAGCAACTGCCGGTGTAACGGCTGTGATTGCGCGCCATCGGTCGCCATCCGGGCGCGGACGGGGTCGCGCTTAAGGCGCTGCCCGCCGACTATTCGACAGCCTCAGGTAACGGAATATCTTCCGCTGCGGTCTTTGTGATTCGAAAGTGCACTTCTGACGCCCTTTTTTGCGGCAGGCATATTTCGCTCGCGGGCGAAGCATCGTGTTTTCATCGGTTTACCATGCAACGACGTTTTGTGATGGAGAAAGCCAATGATAGCCGTTTTGTTTGAAGCGCAGGCGCGACCGCACGCGCAGCAGCGTTATCTGGATCTCGCCGCCGGGCTGAAGCCGCTCCTGGCGGATGTGCCGGGGTTTATTGACCTTGAGCGGTTTCAGAGTCTCACCACGCCTGGAAAAATCCTGTCACTTTCGTGGTGGGAAAATGAAGAGGCGGTGCGCCAGTGGAAAGGCAACCTGATGCACCAGGCCGCACAGCGGGAAGGGCGGGAGAGCATTTTTGCGCATTACCGTATCCGCGTCGCCCGGATGCTGCGTGACTATTCATCTGATACAAAGGATAACTCACATGTATGATATTCACGTGATCCTCAGCAATACCCCAGGCGCGCTGGCGGCGCTCGGCTCACTTCTGGGCCGCAGCGGCATCGGGCTTGAGGGCGGCGGCGTTTTTTCTGTCGCAGCGGCGAGCCACGCGCACTTTCTGGTGGAAGAGGGCGACAGGGCACGGCAGGTTCTGCTGGACGCCGGATTTACGGTGCAGGCCGTCACGCGGCCGCTTATACGCAAACTGTCGCAGGCGCGACCAGGCGAGCTGGGTGAGATAGCCCACGCGCTGGCCTGCGGCGGCGTGAATATTCTTGTGCAGTACAGCGATCACAGTAACCGGTTGATTCTTCTGACCGATAACAATGAGCAGGCTGAAAAGGTAACCAGAAAATGGGCAGTCCACAGCGAAACCCCGTGACTGAAAAGGCGCAGGCGTCAGGCCTCGAACAGGCGATGTCGAACGTGGCGGCGGCGATGTCCGACCCGTCGCGCGTCGCGATGCTCTGCGCGCTGATGGATGGCCGGGCGTGGACTGCCACGGAACTCAGCGCGGTGGCGGAGATTGCGGCGTCGACCGCCAGCGGTCATTTATCGCGGCTGCTGAACCACGGCCTGATTGTCTGTCTTTCTCAGGGCCGCCATCGTTATTACCGGCTGGCGGGCCATGACATTGCCGGTTTGCTGGAAAACCTGATGGGCGTCTCCATGAGCCCTCGCCGGATGCCGGCGACCGGCACGCCGTGGCATTTACGCCATGCACGCACCTGCTATGACCATCTGGCCGGTGAGCTCGCCGTGCGAATCTACGCGTTTATGCTGGAAAAAAACTGGCTGGCGCCCACCGGCGACGCGCTGACTGCCGAAGGCCGCGAGCGCTTCGCCGCACTCGGCGTGCCGCTTAATCCGAAGCCGAAACGCAAAGCGTGTTGCCCGTGCCTCGACTGGAGCGAACGGCGGTATCATCTGGGCGGCGATGCCGGTGCGGCGCTGCTGACGCTATTTTTGCAGCGCGGCTGGCTTGAAAGAATACCCGGTTACCGGGAAGTGACCGTCACGGCGGCGGGCCGGGAGGCGCTACAGCGGCTCTTCAGTATTGAGAGCGCGTTAACGGTCTGAAAAATCCCCGATAATTCATCGTGCCGTCATGCAAACACTATACTCATTTAACCCTGAACCATCGCTAAAAGAGGAATGACGGATGAGCACAATCAAGACGCAGGACGGCACGCAGATCTATTACAAAGACTGGGGCGCAGGCAAACCTGTGCTGTTCAGTCACGGCTGGCCGCTGGATGCGGACATGTGGGACAGCCAGATGAATTTCCTGGCGGAGCGCGGCTATCGCGCCATTGCCTTTGACCGCCGCGGCTTCGGGCGTTCCGATCAGCCGTGGAATGGTTATGACTACGATACGTTTGCATCTGATATCAACGATTTGATGGAAGCGCTGGATCTGCAGGACGTGACGCTGGTGGGCTTCTCGATGGGCGGCGGCGATGTGGCGCGCTATATCGGTAAATATGGCACCTCGCGCGTCGCGGCGCTGGTGCTGCTGGGCGCGGTCACGCCGGTGTTTGGCAAAATCGGCGATTACAGCCAGGGCGTGGAACTCTCCACGTTTGAGGGTATTCGCGACGGCCTGCGCAAAGATCGCGCGCAGTTTATCAGCGACTTCGCTGCGCCGTTCTACGGTACCAACGCGGGCCAGACCGTCTCAGAGGGCGTGCTGACCCAGACGCTGAATATCGCGCTGTTGGCGTCGCTGAAAGGTACCATCGACTGCGTTACCGCGTTTTCGGAAACCGACTTCCGTGGCGACCTGCAAAAAGTGGACGTGCCGACGCTGGTTATCCACGGCAGCAACGACCAGGTGGTGCCGTTTGAGTCCACCGGCAAAGTGGCGGCGGAGATTATCGACAACGCTGAACTGAAAGTGTACGACAACGCGCCGCACGGCTTCGCCGTGACGCATCAGGATCAGCTGAACGACGATCTGCTGGCGTTCCTGAAATCGCTGTAATTTGACTTCCCTGCGCGGGCCAGGCGGCCTGCGCAGGGGTTATCGCCCGCCGCGCAGCACTAAAGCGAGAATAAAAAAGCCCCCAAGCCCCGCGGTGATGATCCCCACCGGCAACTCCTGATTCGCAATCAGGCTGCGGCTTAACATATCGCCGGCGCACAGCAGCACCGCCCCCAACAGCCCGCACAGCGGCACCACTCGCGCGTGGCGCACGCCTGCAATACGCCGCGCCAGATGCGGCACCATCAGCCCGATAAAGCCAATCACGCCCGTCAGTGACACCAGCAGAGCCGTCGCCAGCGCGCAGCAGATAAATGTCGCGGTGCGCAGCCGTGAGACGTCAATGCCCATCGAATGCGCCGTCTGCTCCCCCGCCAGCAGGCCGTCGAGCGCGGGCGCGCGCCAGGCGGTGAAACCCAGCAGCAGCCCGACGCTGAGCGCGGCCACCGGCAGGTTCTCCCAACGCGCCAGCCCCAGCCCGCCGAGCGACCAGAAGATCGCCGAGCTGGCGGCGCGCTGATCGCCTGAAAAAATCAAATAGCTGGTGAGCGCGCTGAACAGAAACGACACCGCCAGCCCGCAGACAATCAGTTGCTCGGCGCGCCGCAGGCGATTGGCGCGAAACAGCAGCATCACGGCCAGCGCGGAAAGCAGCCCGCCAGCAAACGCCGCCAGAGGCAGCGTAACAGCGCCCAGCGCATCGCCGAAACGGGTGATGACCAGCACCGCGCCCGCCGACGCGCCGGAGGAGAGGCCAAAGAGAAACGGATCGGCCAGATCGTTGCGGGTGGTGGTTTGCAGCAGCGCGCCCGTCATGGCAAGGCCCGCGCCGGCGAGCGCGGCGAGCAGCGCGCGCGGCAGACGCAGCGTCGTGACGATGGTCGCGGTGATGTCAGAGACCGGCCAGGGCGCGAGCCGTAACGCGCCGGCGACCTCCCGCCAGCTCAGGGGGACCGCGCCCTGACACAGGCTCCAGAGCATCAGCGTCAGCAAAAGCGCCAGGGCGATGATGACGGTGAGCACAAACCGCCGGGTGCGGTCAGTCATGTCGACCCGCGTCATACATCGCCTGCGCCAGTTTTTCCACCGCATGAATGTTGGCGGGCCCCGGCGTCAGCTCGGCGTATTGCAGCTTCAGGTATCGGTGCTGGCGCACGGCGGG
The DNA here is from genome assembly GCF_008932145.1 of Cronobacter sp. JZ38. Lineage (NCBI taxonomy): Bacteria > Pseudomonadati > Pseudomonadota > Gammaproteobacteria > Enterobacterales > Enterobacteriaceae > Cronobacter > Cronobacter sp. JZ38. The sequence continues at coordinate 47,335 of NZ_CP017664.1, read as the reverse complement.
CGTCTGTTTCATCAGCGGGTGCGTCTCAAGAAAATGTTGCAGCGCATCGGCTCCCGCGCCGTTCTGGTAATCGAGCAGAATAATAAACTCAGGGGCGCTGGCCGCGACGGTTTCCCATGAGGTTGTCGTCCAGCTGGCCTTGAGCGTATCGAGCGCGTTAACGCCGCCCGCCGCCTCAATAATGGCGGTCGGCATCGCGTAGCGCCCGCTGGTGAAGGGCTTCTCTTCGCCGGAGTCATACACGAACACGCGCAGCGGTTGCTGGCCCGCAGGCCGCGCGGGGATCTGCGCCAGCCGTTGCTTCCAGCCGTCCACCAGCGCCTGCGCCTCGTGGCGTTTGCCGAAAATTTTCCCGAGCGCCAGCTCATCGCGCCAGAGCAAGTCCATCGTCGCCCTGGCGGGCTTTTCGCTCACCTGCGCGCAGCTTTCGCTCAGTACAAACGTGCGGATGCCGAACGGCGCGAGCGTTTGCGGCGTCACGTCGCCGCCCACTTTCATGCCGTAATTCCAGCCCGCGAAGAAAAGATCCGGCTTCGCCGCTACCAGCGTGTCGAGCGACGGGTATTTCGGCGCCAGTTCGGGGATTGTGCCCATCGCCTTTTTAAAGTCGGGCGTCAGTTTGTACCAGCCGGTGATGCCCGTCAGGCCGATAATGCGGTCCTGCAAATCCAGCGCAAAGGCCATTTCAGCCATGTTGATGTCATTAATTACGGCGCGCTCGGGCGCGCGATTAAACGTCAGCGTCTGGCCGCAGCTCTCTACGGTGACCGGAAAATCCGCGGCGACGGCGGGCAGCGCCGCCAGCAGCGTGACACAAAGTAATAACGGTTTTTTCATTGGCTGACCTGTTTAAGCGCAACGGGGAACGTCAAAAATACGCAGTGAACGACCGTCCAGCGGGTGCCGGACGCTGAAACTCTGCATGCCGAATACCGGGAAAATGGTGGATGTTTGCAGGGCGATATCCGGCGTGGCGCAGGCCACCTGGCGTCCCTGATGCAGCACCAGTACCCGATCGGCGAAATCGTCAATGGCGGCGAGATCGTGCAGTACCGCGATGACGGCGATGCCTTTGCTTTTCACAAGCGACAGCAGGGCCGCGCGGGCAGGCGGATCGAGATGATTGGTCGGCTCATCCAGCAGAAGCAGCGCAGGCGACTGCGCGAGCGCCCTTGCGAGCGCCGCCCGTTGGCGCTGACCGCCGGAAAGCGTTCCCAGCAGGCGCTGGCGCAGCGCGGCGAGCCCGGTCTCTTCGATGATCTCATCCACGATGCGGCGCGCGTTTTTGCTGTCCGCAAACGGCGTGCGCCCGAGCGCGACATATTCTTCAAGCGTGAGCCGCGGGTCCGGCGCGTCATGCTGGGCGAGATACGCGATTTTCCGGGCGCGCGCTGTCGGCGAGAACGCCTCAAGCGGCCGCCCTTCCAGTAAAATCAGCCCCGCGTCTGGCGTCGCGTCGCTAATCAGCAGGCGCAGCAGCGTGGATTTACCGCTGCCGTTTGGCCCGACGACCGCCAGCTTTTCGCCTTTACCCACAGAGACGTTGAGATCGTTCAGGATAAGCCCCTGCTCACGCGAGCGCAGCGTAAGCCCGGTGATATGCAGAACGTCAGATACAGCATTCATAGCGCTTCCTTTGTTATGTTATAATATAACAATTAAGCGATAATACCTGTTCAGGGCGCGGTGCTCAAGCGCGGCGACAGAAGGCGGGGCCGGGGAAAACGAAAAGGGACGCCGTGAGACGTCCCTTCGGGATCGCTACTATCGTGAGTCCGAAACGCGCGCTATGGCTGTTCGACCTGCTCTTTCCCTACCAGCAGGGTGGTTAAGATAAAGGAGATAACCAGCGCCATCGCGACGCCCGCCAGGGCAAAGATAAAGTACGGGCCGATATAGGCAGGCAGGCTAAAAATGCTCGACAGGATGTAACCGTACAGCCGCACGCCAAAGAAAGCGATAAAGGCCGAAGCCAGCGAACTGGCGATGGTCGCGGAAATAAACGCTTTTTTGTAGCGCGTCAGCACGCCGAACAGCGCCGGTTCGGTAATGCCCAGCAGCGCGGAGATCGCCGCAGACAGCGTCACGGTGCGCTCATGACGTTCTTTACTCAGACGCCAGATGGCGAACGTGGAGCCTGCAATTGCCATATTGGCCATAAACATCATTGGCATCAGCATGTCATAGCCGCGATCGCTGAAATTTTGCAGCGCAATCGGCGTCATGGCGTGATGCATGCCGGTCAGCACGGCGACCGGGCGGATCGCGCCGACAATCAGCCCGGCGAAACTTGCCGATATGCTGAACAGCCCTTCAATAAACAGCGCCAGCCCTTTGCCTAACCAGATGCCGATCGGCCCTATCACCACCAGCGCGGCCAGCGCGCCGATAAACAGCGTCAGCGTGGGAGTAAACACGGTTTTCAGCACGTCCGGCATGATGCTGTCCACCCAGCGATGGATATAGCTCAGGGCCAGGATGGAGAAAATCACCGGAATGACGCTTGCCGAATAGTTGAATACCGACACGGGAATGGCATTGAGCAGCCAGAAGGCGCTGACCGCCCCGTCCTGATGCGCGGCGAGCGCTTTGGCGGCCTCAATCAGCGACGGATACATCAGACACGCCGCGACGGCCGCCGCCAGATATTCATTCACCTTAAAAATTTTCGCGGCCGATACCGCAAGGAAAAACGGCAGGAAATAGAACACGCCGCTTGCAATCAAGTCGATAATCACCACGGTATCGCTTTTCGCGGACACCACCTTCAGCGCGATCAAACCGGCCAGCAAGCCTTTGATCATCCCTGCGCCCGCAATCGCCGGGACAATCGGGCCAAACACGCCCGAAACGGTATCCATAAACAGCGAGATCAGGCCCTTACGACCTTTAGTCGCGACGGGTGACGGGGTGTGATCCGCGCCCAGCGCGTTAAGCATGTACTCATACCAGCGGTTCACTTTCGGCCCGATGATGACCTGAAACTGATCGCTCTGGAGCTGCGCGCCCAGCACGCCAGGCAATTTTTTTATCTCATTCTGGTCAACTTTCTGATCATCAATTAAATCAAAGCGCAGCCGCGTCATGCAGTGCCAGACTTTATTGATATTCGCCTGGCCGCCGACCAGACGAATAATATTATCGATGGCTTCTTGCGTCCCCATAAAGACTCCTGCCGTAGGTTGTCGTTATTGTATTGCCCTGAGGATAATTAAACACTGTTAACAAAACAAACCAATAAAAGATGATTTGGCTCACAACTTGCCTTGTGTAAGGCAATGTAATCAAGGTTAATGGCGAATTGGTACGGTTTATTAATTCATTTAGCAAGAAATAACTGACCAAAATAAATAATCGAAAAAAGGGTTTACCCGTTAATATTTTTAGGGTGATGATATTCCTCATCATCTGTTCCACAGTGCCGCAAAGGAGTTATTTCGTGACGCCTGTGATTATAAAAAATATCGACTGTTTCATTACTCGCCCCGACAGACATAATCTGGTGACGGTACGCGTGACGACCGATCAGGGCGTGACGGGCCACGGCTGCGCGACGTTCCAGCAGCGGCCGCTGGCGGTAAAAACCCTCGTGGAGGAATACCTGAAACCGCTGCTGACAGGCCGCGATGCGAACAACATTGAAGACCTGTGGCAGATGATGAACGTTAATGCCTACTGGCGTAACGGCCCGGTGATGAATAATGCGATTTCCGGCGTCGACATGGCGCTGTGGGATATCAAAAGCCAGCTTGCCGGTATGCCGCTGTATCAGCTGCTGGGCGGTAAATCCCGCGATGCTATCCCCGCATACAGCCATGCCAGCGGCGAAACGCTGGAAGAACTCTTTGCCTCGGTGGAGGCTCTGATCGCGCAGGGCTATCGCCATATCCGCTGCCAGCTCGGTTTTTACGGCGGCACGCCATCCAGCCTGCATGCGCCGGAAAATCCGACGCCCGGCGCATGGTTCGATCAGCAGGAGTATATGAGCAACACCGTTGAGATGTTCCGCGCCTTACGCGAGAAATATGGCTGGAAGTTGCATTTTTTACACGACGTACACGAGCGGTTATTCCCGCAGCAGGCCGTACAGCTGGCAAAGCAGCTTGAGCCTTATCAGCCATACTTTATTGAAGATATTTTACCGCCCCAGCAAAGCGCCTGGCTTGAGCAGGTGCGCCAGCAGAGCTGCGTGCCGCTGGCGATGGGCGAGCTCTTCAATAACCCGGCGGAATGGCATGACCTTATCGTGAACCGCCGTATCGACTTTATTCGCTGCCACATCTCACAAATTGGCGGCATTACGCCCGCGCTCAAACTGGCGCATCTGTGCCATGCGTTTGGCGTGCGCCTCGCCTGGCATGGCCCTGGCGACATGACGCCCATCGGCGTGGCGGTCAATACGCATCTGAATATTCATCTGCACAACGCGGCCATTCAGGAATTCATCCCGCGCTCCGCCATGACGGATAACGTTTTTCCTGGCGCGCCGGAAGTGAAAGAGGGCTTTATCTATCCGCCAGTGAATGCCGGGATGGGGGTAGGGTTCAACGAGGAGCTGGCGCTGGCCTGTCCGGGTGTCTATCGGCCTCATGAATGGACGCAAAGCCGTCTGCCGGACGGCACGCTTCATACGCCCTGATTCTGACGCCGGGTTAAGGTGTCGCGGTTATACGGGATGACGTACGTGCAGGTATAGTTGATATCAATGATATCGCTCACTTCGAACACGCGCCCGCCCTCCAGAATACCGCGATTATGAATATGCATGGCCGGGCTGCCTTTCTTGCAGCCCAGTAACGCCGCCTGTTCGCGGCTGACACTGACGGCGCGGTAGGTGGTGAGCATATGGGAAATCGTCAGGCCCTTGCTCAGCACATATTGCTGGATGGAATGCTCTATCGCGTGCTGATTGAGATCCGGGAAATCCGCCACCGGCAGGCTTGAGATCTCCAGCTGGACAGGCGCATCATCAACAAAGCGCAGGCGGCAGAAGTGCCAGATAAAACTCTCATCATCAATGCCAAAAATCTGCTGCGCCGCGCGGTCCGGGCGCTTTTTATGCAGGCTCAACATCCGGTAGCGGATCTGATCAAAGCGTTTTTCGGTTATCGAGTTATAGACCAGCGGATTATTGCGCGCCTGTTCGTTAATCCATGCCCCTGAGCCCTGAACAATCCGCACCACACCAATGCTGACCAGCTTTTCCAGCGCCTGGCGGATGGTAAAGCGCGAGACGCCATACTCTTCGGCAAGTTGTCGCTCCGGCGAGAGCTTGCGCGGGCCAGGCGTGGTGTCCTGGTAAATTTTGCTGAGTAAATCCTGCGTCACAAACTCTTTTTTATTCATTACCTTTACCTGAGTGAAACCGAACGCTGCAGGCGTGAGGGTAGCATTGATGCGGGAATTTTTTCAGCGGTTAAAACATTCGGGCAAGAGAATAACCATGCGGGGCACCAGCGCCATTCCGCCGCGGCCCGGCGCAGGGAATGGCGCGGCGGCTATCGTCAGCACAGGCTTTACGCTATTGCCGGTAAACGCTGACAGCGTCATTTTGCGCTACCGCACTTGCGCGCCCGATGGCAGCCGGCCGGCATGGCGCGCGTCGCACTGGGTTCGGGTAAGGGACGACAGCTGGCAGCTTATTTTTCATCAGGGAACGCCTGCCGTTTAAGCGCGGCGGTGCAATGTTACCGTTAACGCTGTTTTCCACGTTAATTTATTGTCACCAGCCGTGCGTCCGGCCCTCCAGAAACAGCCGGGAATACCGATAACCCCAGAAGTCAAATTGGTAATTTCCGGGGAAACCGTTCCGTGACGCTCAGGCAGTTTATTTCCTACCGTCTTGGGTTAAGCACTTCGCTTGGCCGGAGTCTGGCTGTCTTAATTATGTTCCTCCTGGTGGGCGGGATCGGCACGAACATACTGGTATTCATGCACTCCTGGGATGACGAAATTGCGCAGGCCGCCAATAAGGCGGTTAACCTCTCTGTCGCTCAGGTGCGGCAGGCGGAAGATACCTTTATGGCGGTTGAACAGACGCTGGATGATGTGCGCGCCGCCGTCTCCGCTGGCCAGTCGACCACCTATCACAGTTTTCTTGTCAGGCTGAAAGGCCGTCAGCCGCTGCTCGACGGGCTCTATTTTTATAACGCGCAGGGGGCTGTCAAAGGCTCATCATCCGGCATTGCCGGGATCCCGAATGACGTTACGCACAACGACTATTTCCGCTTTCATTATGAAAACCGCCAGACCGGCATTCATATCGGGCGCGTTATCAGGAGCCTCCGGTCAGATGAAATGGTGATCCCGGTGTCGATGCGGGTTAACGATCTCAGCGGCAGTTTTGCAGGTGTCGTGCTTGCGACCATCCGGCTGGAGTATTTTCAGCGTTTTTACAGCTATTTTGAGCTCGGCCCGCGCGACATGCTGGCGCTGCTGTTAACCGACGGCTCGGTGCTTTGCGTGCGTCCCTATGACGAAGCGAAAATCGATATCAACATCGCCGGCAGCCCGCTCTTTACCCGCGAGCTCATCCGCGCCGACCGCGGCACGGGCACCTGGGTGGCCGCGCTTGATGGCGTGGAAAGGGTGTTCGGCTTCGCCCGCACGGAAAAATTGCCCCTGGTGGTCGTGGCGGGCTATGACCGTGCGGAAGTGCGCATGCACTGGCTGAGCAATAATCTGCCTGGCATGTTATCCAACCTGATGCTGCTGATTGGTTTTCTGATTTTCAGCTCGGTGGTGTTTCGCAAAGTACGCGGCAGCATCCGCGATCAGCAGGAACTGAAACAGCTGCGCGACGAGCTGCTGAAAGCGAACCAGACTTTTAAATCAATGGCGATGGCCGACAGCCTGACGGGCCTTGCCAACCGCCGCAAATTCGATACTGCGCTCGCGAAAGTGCTGGCGGACGCCGCGGGCACCGGAAACCCGGTGTCGCTGATTATGCTCGATATCGATTTCTTCAAACGTTACAACGACAGCCGCGGCCATGCGGCGGGCGACGCCTGCCTGCGGCTTATCAGCAATACCTTGCAGATGGTGACGCTGCGCACAAGCGATCTGGTGGCGCGCTACGGCGGTGAAGAGTTTGCGATTGTGCTGCCGGATACTTCCGGCGAGGAGGCGCTGGCGCTGGCGCAGCGTGCGGTGATGATGGTCCGTGAAAAACATCTTCCGCACCCCTCAACCGAGCTGCCGGAGCAGGTCGTCACCATCAGCGCGGGCTGTCATACCGTGAAAGGCAACGGGCGCGAAGATGCGTTCAGCGCGCTGATCCGCGGGGCGGACACGGCGCTCTATCTTGCGAAAAATCGTGGTCGTAATCAGGCGTTTCGTCTGCCGGATACCATCGCGGCGGGGCATGATTCATCCAGTAACGCGGCATAGCGCAGGCGCGGCGCTGACCGCCAGCCGGGCAAAGCCTGGCGGTCATGCGCAGTTAGCGGTTCACATTGCCTGCGCGTGCGAGAAAGTGCTCCCATTGCGATTTCAGCGCATCGATATGCGCTTTTTCGAGCGGCTTCACCGACGCGGGCGCTGTGTTCTCATTCACTTTGCTGGTAAAACCGGCAAACCAGGCTGCCGGGTTGGCGGTTTGCGTGGTGATCGCCAGCGTACCGGCGCGTTGGATCTGTGATTCATGTTTACCGGCATCCAGCAGGCTCAGCTGGTTTTCGTACTGCTTCATGCTTGCCATATCGCCGGTCTGTTTTGCAATGTCGATAAACGCTTTCGTCATCGTTTTCATCACGTCATCCTGTCCGGTCGTCTGCTTTGACAGCCAGTCCGTCACCATCGACTGCGCTTTCGCCTGATTCTCCTGTGGTACGTAGCGGCTGACGATATAGTTAAGTTTCGCCTGTTTCATGGCGAGATCCATATCGGTTGTGGAACTGTTCACGCTGTTTTCAGGAGCGTTCAGCGCTTCGCAGAGCAGCGTTCCCATATCAAAGAAAGATAGGCTGGAGAGCGCTGAAAACCCGTCGAAGTTATCAGCGATGTCGCTGCGCATCACGATGCCGGGCACGCTCGCCGTGGCCTGCTGTTCCAGAACAGCGCGACGCTGCGCCAGCATATTTTGCAGATCCGTTGCCTGCTCTTCTTCGCTCTTTGTGACGGCGGTATTTTTGCCCGAGCGCACGTTTTCTACGCCTTCGGACGTGATGGCAATGCTGTCCGGGCTCTTTTTTCTTCTGTAATAATCGCTACTTGCTGCAACGCTGTCCTGCATGGCGGGTACAATGGTGGTCATATTCCGAACTCCTTCCGGTTGAAATAGCATCAGGAAGCTTATCGGCGCGTGGCATAAACCCTTGAGGGATGTAGGGCATTCCTACCTGTTCTGGGAGGAGGCTTGAGCTGGCCCAGAAAAGAGGATTTCATTTACAGGACGGTATTTTTGCGGGAAATTAATAACATTATTAATACTTCATTTTCTAACGGAAATGCAATTTAAGAGTAATCGCAGGTTCGCGTTTTTGTTTGTGAAAATGCAATAGTAAAAGCCGCTTGTTTTATAACGTATTCTTTGGAGTGAAACGCGTCGCCAGCCGTTATGATAATTTTTTCTTATTAAAATTAATTAATCAAAATTACGTCTTCCCTTCTTTTTTGTCCGCTTTTTTGTGAACTGCGACACACTGCAATTCTTTCAGGCTTAATGCTTTGGCAATAAAAGTGAAACAAATACAGGATATACGCAGAAATAATTCGAATGAGATTCGTCTTAATTTCCATGCCAGTATTGTTAAGCGTTTTGAATAAATTTACAGTGAAGCCGAATTATTTGCCTCCGGGCTCTGCTTATTCTCACCTGCTATCTGATAACAAGGAGTATTACATGGCTATTGATATGTTCCTGAAAGTGGAAGGCGTTACGGGCGAATCTAAAGACGCTAATCATTCCAACTGGATCGACGTGCTTTCTTTTAACTGGGGCGCGGCTCAGCCGGGAAATATGGCGGTAGGTGGCGGCGGCGGCGCGGGTAAAGTTAACTTTCAGGATTTAGCCATACAGGCGATTGTGGACAAAGGCACGCCAGCCATTCTTAAATTCTGCGCCAGCGGCAAGCATGTGAATAAAGTTGAGCTTTCCGTATGTAAAGCCGGCGGCCAGCAGGTGGAATATTCAAAAGTGGTGCTGGAAGACGTGCTGGTAACCCGCACCGAATTTACTGGCGTAGGGCAGACCGACACCGTGCTGGTAAATTATTACTTCCAGGCGGCGAAAGTTAATTTCCATTACTGGGAACAGTCAAACCAGGGCACCAAAGGCGCTGAAACTAAAGCCGGTTGGGATATCAAACAGAATAAAGAACTCTGATAAGTAAGGAGTGGCAAGATGGCAGAAATTAACTCCATGATAAATGCCCTTCTTTCCGATCGTTCCTGGTTTACTGAGCAAGAAATACATACCATTATTGATTTCGTTAACGAACTCGATGATGACACGCTCTATCAGTTCGAAAATGCTGAAGAACGCAGCGTGATGTATACCTATGAACAGCTACTGAATAGCTCGCGGCCTGTCGGTATAAATAATGGCGGTCGCGATCTGGAGTTGGGCTTACTCAATTCCGGACCGAATAATACTATTCAGAATAATCGGCAGTTTTTCGACCGGTATAATACCCGCGTTCCTCGCATGGGCGGGCGCGGGGGCAACATTTATAATGAAGCCACCAAAATTTCCTATGATTACGCGGGTAAAATTCTCTCCGGCATTGGCGCGGTGTTCGGCGTTTCTGCGGCGGCAACCGCCACGGCGACAATAGGCACCGCCGCGGCAAACGCGGCGTCTTCGATAGCGGCCCGCACGGCATTGTTGAGCGCGGGCGGCGTGTTCGGCCTGGCGGGCGGCGCGCTGGTGATCCTGCGTAATACGCTGGCGGACCGCCAGACGGCGGATAACAAACGCTTTCTGGAAACCGTGAAAAAAGCGGTGAAAGTTCGCAATAAAGTGAACAAGTTTTTCGAAGACACCAACAATAAAGTGGTGAAAGATCCTGAGAAGGCGAAAAAGCAGCTGGATTCCGGTCTTGCTTCGCACCCGGCGCGCTTTGCCGCCGGGCCGGGCGGCTCGACGGTCTATGCCGATTTGTCGCCGGTCGAAAAGCTTATTACCGAAGATTTCGCGACGCAGCATTACGATATTCGCTCAAGAGTGGTGATCCGCGGCGGCAACCCGTGGCATATCACGCTTGAGACGCTGCGCAGCGGCGTCCGTCAGTTTACCCAGGAAGAGATGACCGTCCTGCAAAATATCGCAAGCCGGTTATAACCTTCCCCCGCCTGCGGCGCGCCTGTGCCGTATTGTGGTTCCGTTATCTGCTCTCCCCGACGGCGGTATAAACCCCGCCTGACGGGGACATTTCTTTGACGACTTACCGATATTCCCGCAGCGCCAGCACGTGTTGCAGCTGCGCGCGCGCATCACCCTGCAGGCTTTGCAGCGGCTCCGGCAGACATGGCGTGGCGACGCGTCCGGTAAGCTCCGCCGCGGCGGCAATCACCCGCAAACTGCCGTGATGGCGAAACAACGCCCACAGGGGTTCGAACGACGCATTCAGCGCGGCGGTTCTCGCCTCGTCGCCGCTTAAAGCCGCCTCTGCCAGGGCGCGCATGTCGTGCGGCCAGAGCCCGGCGGCAACCGAATACCAGATCTCCGCCCCCGCCAGCAGTGCGCTCGCGGCCTGCGCATCGCCGCTGGTGCCAGTGGTCACCGTGGCGGGGATATCGCGGCGCAGCGCGGCCATCTCTTCTGCCATCTGCGCAGGGGCCGCGCCGGACGGGCTCAGCTTAATGGAGCCGATATTCGGCAGGCGCGCCACCGCGCGCAGCAGGTCGGGGGTAAACGTAAAGCCAGTGGTGGCCGGGTTGTCATAAATACACAGCGGCACCGACACGGCGAGGGCGACGCGTTCATACAGCCGGTACGCCTCCTCCTGGCTGAGCGGCTGATAAGAAAGCGGCGCCAGCAGCAGACCGCGAACGCCGGCGCGCTGGGCGTCGTCTGCAAGTTGCAGCATCTCATCCAGCCGCAGCGCGCCGATGCTGGTCATTACCGGGATCCCGTCCGCGGCTTCTACCGCAAGCGCGGTGACGCGAGCGCGTTGCTGGCGTGAAAGGTAGGCGTAGCTGCCGGTGGAGCCGAGCGCGCCGATGCTATCCACGCGGGCGGCCGCCAGGGTTTCGATAAGCGATAAAAACGCGGTTTCATCCACCTGCCCGTTGACGAGCGGCGTCAGCGGGAACGCGCTAAGACCAGTAAACATGATTCATCCTTATGTTATTGCCGCTGCAATTCAGCGCGCGAATTTTTTTGAACCTGCCACACAGAGAATAACCCCAAGCGTCACGGCCAGCATCTGCGGACTGACGTGTTCGTTGAGCAGCGTTGCCGCAAGGGCGAGGCCTAAAAAAGGCTGCAACAGCTGAAGCTGACCGACCGCGGCGATCCCGCCTGTGGCCAGACCCCGGTACCAGAACACAAAGCCAATGAGCATACTGAACAGCGACACATAGCCGAGCGAAAACCAGGCGGCCGGCGTGACGGCGTGAAACGTCACGGGCTGCGTCAGCCACGTTGCCGCAAGCATGAGCGGCAGCGCCAGAATCAACGCCCAGCCGATCACCTGCCAGCCGCCGAGTTCACGCGACAGCCTCGCGCCCTCCGCATACCCTAAGCCGCACAGCGTGACGGCAGCCAGCATCAGCAGATCGCCCTGTACGGAGACCGATACCTCTCCCGTAAGCGCAAAACCCGCCACCAGCAGGCTGCCTGTGCCTGAGAAGATCCAGAACGCCGGGCGAGGGCGCTCACCGCCGCGCAGTACGCCGAACAGCGCCGTCGCAAGCGGCAGCAGGCCGATGAACACGATCGAGTGCGCCGACGTGACATGCTGCAAGGCCATCGCGGTCAGGAGCGGAAAGCCGACCACCACTCCCGCGCAGACAACCGCCAGCGACAGCATCTGACGCCTGTCAGGACGCCTTTCCCGGCGCAGCGCCACCAGTAACAGCGCCAGCGCTCCGGCGATGGACGCGCGGGCGAAGGTCAGAAAAAACGGCGAGAAATCGACAACCGCAAGGCGCGTCGCGGGCAGCGAGCCGCTGAAGATGACGACGCCCAGCAGCCCATTCAGCCAGCCTGACCATGCGCCCGGGTGTGACGGGTTTTCCATATGCACCTCCTGAGAATGATTAGCGGCTTGCCGCCCGACATTGACGCCGTCCATAGTAGGTCGCTAAATTCAGGACAATCAAAATATTGTCATGGATACATTGCAATGAAAGCGCGCTACAAAACGCTGGTCGATGATTATGCGGCGGCGATCCGCAGCGGCGAATTGACGGCAGGCGCCCGTCTGCCGACACACCGGCGGCTGGCGACGGCGCACCGTATTTCTCTTGCGACCGCGACACGCGTCTACGCCGAGCTGGAGGCGATGGGGCTGGTGAGCGGCGAGACGGGACGCGGCACGTTTGTGCGCGATATCGCGCTGCCGCCAGGGCTCGGGATAGACCAGCACGCCGTAGCCGCGGATGCGCTGGATTTGAGCTTCAACTATCCTTCGCTCCCCGGTCAGGCGGAGCTGCTGCGCGACGCACTGCGCCAGCTCGCGTCGGGCGGCGATATCGAGGCGCTGCTGCGCTATCAGCCTCATGCCGGACGCCCAAAGGATCGTGACATTATCGCCGGCTATCTCGCGAGTGTGGGGCTGCAAGCCGCGCCGGACAATGTGCTGGTGGTGAGCGGCGCGCAGCACGGGCTCGCCGTTACCGTGATGAGCCTCCTGCGGCCCGGCGACGTGGTGGCAGTGGATGCACTGACGTATCCCGGATTTAAAGTGGTCGCCAGCATGTACCATATTGAAATGGTGCCGGTGCCGGTCACGCCGCAGGGGCCGGATCTCGCGGCGCTGGAAGCCCTGTGCGAAAAGCGTCGCATACGGGCCGTTTACACCATGCCCACGCTGCATAATCCGCTGGGCTGGGTGCTGACGACGCGCCAGCGCAGGGCGCTGGTGGCGCTCGCCCGGCGGTTTGATCTGTTGCTTATTGAAGACGCGCCTTACGCGTGGCTGATAAAACCGGCACCGCCGCCGCTGGCGATGCTGGCGCCGGAAAGAACGATCTATGTGACGGGGTTTTCAAAAAATATCGCGACGGGCCTGCGTGTCGGCGCGGTGGTTTGCCCGTCACGTTTTCTCAGCGCGTTCGAGCGCACTATCCGCGCGACAGCCTGGAACACGCCCGTGATGATGACGACGCTGGTTTGTAACTGGCTGCGCGACGGGACAGTGGCGCGGTTCGAGACGCTGAAGCGGCGCGATGCCAGGGCGCGTCAGCGGATAGCCCTTGAAGCGCTGGGGCCGCTGCCTGTCGTGAGCCATCCCTCCTCGTATTTTCTCTGGCTGCCGCTGGCAGAAGGTGTGCGGGCCGAGCAGGTGGCGCAAAAGCTGCTGCAAAAGAAGATTTCCGTGTCTACGGCCGCGCCTTTCAGCACCTCGCCGCATATTCCGCATGCGATACGGCTCGCCCTTGGCTCACTTCACCCTGATGCGCTGCGCCAGGCGCTGGAAACGATCCGGGACACCACGCTTTATGAGGAGAATCTTTAGCGTTTCCTCGATGAACGCCGCCCTGCGCTTGCCTGCAATGCAGGCGGCCGGGGGGCATACCGTGTGCCAGCAACGGCACATAATATTGGCCTCTTTGATATCTTTTCTTGATTTATCTTTTTTTCAGCATTGGCGCGCAAAATAAATCAGCCGAATAAACGCTGCCCGGCGCGTTAATTTTATCGACGGCGTGAAAACCATCCGGGAATAATGAGATATGATTTTAAAGAAGAAATTGATTTTTTATATATATAATTGCTATTGCCTGGAGAGGTTTATTATGGGGTTGAATGATAAGCCGGCACTCGTGAACATCTTAATTAAGAAAGGGATTAAATCCCGGCATATAATTGTTACGCTTCTGAAATAATTAATGCGCTTAATTAAGTGTTGCCCGGTTTCGGACAGGGCGGTATAGCCTGTTATTCCCGGCAAAGCACAGCTTTCAATATTTTTAATGTCGCGGCCCATAAGTAATTTGCCATTTTTTTCGCAATATTCCTTTACAGTTGCCGCCGGGGTTCGTCTTGTGAATAACAACGGCGCGCGTAGCATTTGATGCCGTAACTCACTGTTTTTCGTTCTCTTATTCATTGCAACGACTGTGGCGGCGCGTTTTTATGGAAAACCCCTGGGATTTCCGGCCATCGGCCGCCTGAAACATTACTGTGAAGGAACATATTATGTCGTCATATCAGGAAGAAATTCCGAAAGCTCGTATTAACCTCAAATTAAACCTGCACACCGGAGGCGCGCAGAAAAGTGTTGAGCTGCCGCTGAAACTGCTGGTGACGGGCGATTTCAGCAACGGCCGCGAAAACCGGCCGCTTTCCGAACGTCAGAAAACCGACGTCAATAAAAACAACTTTGACAGCGTGCTCAGCGAATTTTCGCCGTCGGTGAACCTGCTTGTTGAAAACACGCTGGCGGGTGACGGGCGTGAAGAAAATGTCCGCCTCACGTTTCGCCGGATGAAAGATTTCGAGCCGGAGCAGGTGGCGCGGCAAATCCCCCGGTTAAAGGCCCTGCTGGCCATGCGTAATTTACTGCGCGACCTCAAATCCAATCTTCTTGATAACGCCACGTTCCGCAAAGAGCTCGAAACCATTCTTAAGGACCCGGCGCTGAGCGAGGGTTTACGCGCCGAACTGGCTTCGCTGGCCCCGAAAAGCGCCTGAGGCGCGCCGGGTAATACGGATTAACGAGAGAAATGCTGATGTCTGTTCACAACACCCCTTCTTCTGCTTCCGCCGGCGACACGCAGGTCCGGGAAGCCACCGGCGGCGTGTACGCGTCGCTGTTTGAAAAAATCAACCTGCGCCCGGTCGCGGCGCTTGACGATATCGCCGCCTGGCAGGACAGCCAGCGCCTGGCGGACGCGTCCGCGGATGAGCGCGTCACCGCCGCGGTACAGGTTTTCCTTGAGCGCCTGGCGCAGACCGGGCAGCAGGTCGACAGACTCGACAGGGCGCTGCTCGACCATCACATTGCCGGGCTGGACGCGCAAATCAGCCGCCAGCTTGATGCGGTGATGCACCACAGCGAATTCCAGAAAGTGGAATCCCTGTGGCGCGGCCTGAAACATCTGGTGGACCGTACCGACTACCGCCAGAACGTGCGCACCGAAATGCTCGACGTTTCCAAAGAGGACCTGCGCCAGGATTTCGAGGACGCGCCGGAAATCGTCCAGAGCGGCCTCTACTGGCACACCTACACGGCGGAATATGACACGCCCGGCGGAGAGCCGGTGGGCGCGGTGATTGCCCCGTATGAGTTTGACGCGAGCGCCCAGGACATCGCGCTGCTGCGCACGATATCCGGCGTCTGCGCCGCGGCGCACATGCCGTTTATCGGCGCCGTCGGCCCGGCGTTCTTCCTGAAAGAGACGATGGAAGAGGTGGCGGCCATCAGGGATATCGGCAACCACTTTGACCGCGCCGAATACATCAAGTGGAAAGCGTTTCGCGACACTGACGACGCGCGCTATATCGGTCTGACTCTACCGCGCGTGCTGGGCCGCCTGCCGTATGGCCCGGACACTGTACCGGTACGCAGCTTTAACTATGTGGAGGAGGTGAAAGGCCCGGACCACGGGAAATACCTGTGGACCAGCGCCGCGTTCGCCTTTGCCGCCAACATGGTGCGCAGCTTTATCCGCAACGGCTGGTGCGTGCAAATCCGCGGCCCCCAGGCGGGCGGGACGGTGCCGGACCTGCCTGTACACCTCTATGACCTGGGCACCGGCAGTCAGGTGAAAATCCCGTCGGAGGTGATGATACCGGAGACGCGCGAATTTGAGTTTGCCGGGCTGGGGTTTATTCCGCTCTCGTATTACAAGAACCGTGACTACGCGTGCTTTTTCTCGGCGAACTCGGCCCAGAAACCGGCGCTGTATGACACGCCGGACGCCACCGCCAACAGCCGCATCAACGCGCGCCTGCCGTACATTTTCCTGCTGTCGCGTATCGCGCACTACCTGAAGCTGATACAGCGGGAGAACATCGGCACCACCAAAGACCGCCGCCTGCTGGAGCTGGAGCTGAACACCTGGGTGCGCGGGCTGGTGACGGAGATGACTGACCCGGGGGATGAGCTGCAGGCGTCGCACCCGCTGCGCGACGCGAAAGTGGTGGTGGAAGATATTGAGGACAACCCGGGTTTCTTCCGCGTGAGGCTCTACGCGGTGCCGCATTTTCAGGTGGAAGGCATGGATGTCAGCCTGTCGCTGGTGTCGCAGATGCCGAAAGCGAAAGCCTGACGCGCGGAGATGCCATGAAGATCTATCGCCCGTTATGGGAAGACGGGGCCTTTCTGGCCCCGCAACAGTTCCAGCAGCAGGCTCGCTGGGATGCGTATGTGGCGGATTCGGTGGCGCGAATGACGCTGGCGCATCCGTGGGGAGTGCTCTGCGCCGAATTTGACGAAGGGGCGCTCGCGCTCTCAAGGCTGAACGCAACCCGGCTGGCGGTGCGTTTTGCTGACGGCACGCTGATCGACACCGATCTTGCGGATAATTTGCCGCCCGCGTGCGATTTATCGACCGTCGCCCAGGAAAGCGTGGAGATCGTGCTCGCTTTACCGTTATTGAACGCCAACGGCGGCAATCTGGATGACGGACATGACAGCGCACGGCCACGTCGCTGGCAGTCCGAACGGGTAACGGTGCAGGAACTGGCGGGGCATGAGCGCAGTGAACTGGCCGTGCTACGCCATGCGTTGACGCTTCGTCTTTCGACGCAGGAGAACAGCGCCTGGCTGACCTGTCCGGTGACGCGGCTTGTCCGAAATACACAGGGGCAGTGGGCCACAGACAGAAGCTTTTTGCCGCCGTTGTTATCGCTGTCGGCAAGCCAGGTGCTTTGTGGCGAACTCAACGATCTGTTGCACCGTTTGCAAGCCAGACGTCAACGCCTGATGGCGATGCGCAGGGAAAGTAATGAAAGGATGGCGGATTTCGCCGTCGCGGATGTCTCGCTGTTCTGGTTGCTCAATGCGCTGAACAGCGCCGAACCGGTGCTGACAGAGCTGTACCAGACGCCATTACGTCACCCGGAACTGCTTTACCGCGAACTGGCGCGTCTGGCCGGGAGCCTGTTGACCTTCTCGCTTGAGCATCACGTGGAAGAGATCCCCCGGTATCAGCACGATGCCCCCGAAAAGGTGTTTCCACCGCTCTTCAGCCTGCTCGACGCGCTGCTGGAAGCCAGTCTCCCGTCACGAGTCATCGCGATTGAACTCAAACAAGGGGAAGACCGGGAGATCTGGCGAGGTAAACTGCACGACGCGCGGCTGCGTGAAGGGGCGGATTTCTATCTCTCCGTGCGCTCTGCGCTGCGCGGTCATGAACTCCAGACGCGTTTTCCAAAGCTTTGCAAAGCAGGCAGTCATGACGAGGTCTCTGATGTGGTGAATATCGCGCTGAGCGGTATGGTCATCAAGCCGCTGAATCATGTCCCTGCCGCGATCCCACTGCGTCTGGAGAACCAGTATTTCGCGCTGGATCTCAGCACGGATGCTGCCCGCGCCATGCTGGAAGCCGGGAATTGCGCTTTTTATACACCGCAGTCGCTGGGTGAAGTGAAGCTCGAACTCTTCGCGGTATTGCGCTCATGAAAAAAAACGACATCGATCTGATTAACAGAACGTTTTATCCGGGCTGGCTGATGGTCAGCCAGTTGCGTTGCGGGCATGACGTTAAAGATGGCGAAGCGCTGTACCGCCGCGCCTGCCAGTGGGTTAACACGGCTCGCCAGACGCTGTCGGACGCCGGCTTCAGCGATGCCAGCTGTGAACAAATGCTGTATGCCTATTGCGCGCTTATCGATGAAAGCGTGCTGAATCGCGGCAAGCAGGACGACGGTTATCGTAAGTGGCGTCAGGACCCCCTTCAGGCCCGATTTTTCAGCACGTTGAACGCCGGTGAAGACCTCTGGGAACAGATCCGCACTCGCCTTCGCGAACCCGCGCCGGACAGCGCGATGCTCACCTGTCTTTACCGCACCCTGCAACTGGGGTTTGTCGGCCAGTATCGCGCACAGGATGATGAGCGACGTGAGGATGTGGTGCGTGAGCTGAGCAAGCGGGTGGCCCCATTTGCGCTGACCGAAGACGGGCCTGTCGTCGCGCAAGTTACACGCGGAGGAGGCGGACGTCGCCTCTACTGGCTGGGCTGGATGGCAGGCATCGCGGCGCTGATGGCCTTGTGGTTTACGCTCTATACCATCCTGGCGCATCAGGTCGCGCAAATAACAGGGCAGGGATAACGAATGCGTGACCTCACCAGAGCGCTTCTGGTTGTTCTGACCACGACACTGGCATTGTGGCTCGTACTGGGTTTTGGGCCGGTGTCCGCCGGGAACCGTTTCGCGCTTATCGTTTGCATTCTGTTAATTTGCGGCACAGCGCTCTGGCGGCTGCGGCGGCATTATCAGGGCCGCCTGACGTTCAGCGACCCGACAACGGTAGACAGCCTGCCGCCGGAAGATTTTCCGGGCGCGGTGGTGCTGGTCTGCGGTGACACCGTCTCGCTGTTTACGCATGATGAAGCCTGCCGTGAAACTCATGCAGGATGGTATCTGAAAGTACCGGATGCCGGACAGCTGCCGCTGCTGGCGCAGCAACTGGCTGCCGTTCGTCCGGCGCTGATGTCGCAGATCTCAATACTGCTGGCGGTTGCGCCGGAACGCCATACCGAAGAAGCACGTTTTACCGGGTCACTGCGAGAATGGCGCAGAAGCATTACGCAGTGCCGGGCATGGCTTAACGGTCTGCCGCCCGTCTGGAGCGTCATCTGGGTTAATGCGCCCGAGGGTAGTGAGCGCGCGCAGTGGTTTACCGCCACGCCTGAACTGGCAGGCATACAGGCGCGGCAAGCCGGGCATGTCGCTCTGTCCGTAACCGACTGGCAGCAAGAAGCGGGCAGCGCATCCCGCCTGTTCTCCGTGCTGTGGCTGGACAGCGTGCTGCGCTTTACCTCGCGGATGATCACGTGCGAACTCAACACCCGACAAAATGCGCTTCCCCCTTTGAGCTTTTGCGCGTCAGGCGTCTGCCTGACGCCGGTCAGCGCGCTTACGGATAACCTCTGGCAGCAGCAGATAGCGGGCATCACCACGCTCTCACCTGATTCTTGCCAGAGCGGCGAGTTGTTACCCCTGCCGGATGTGCTTCTGCCCGCACTTCCATGTCGTCACGGCGTCAGCCGTCGAATGAGAGAGGCGGGTCTGGCAGCGCTTATCGTTTTTACCTTTCTTGCACTGGCAATGCTCGCTTCCTTTATCAACAACCAGCGCCTGGTGCGCAGCGTGGGCGAGCATCTCATGGCTTATCAACAGCTCAGCGGACAGCCTCCTGCGCCAAAAGCTCAGGCGCAGCACCATCTGCGCGCTGACAGCCAGAGGCTGGATGACTGGCTACGCCGCGGCGAACCGCTGCGCTACGGGCTGGGCCTTTACCAGGGGATGAGGCTGATACCACCGCTGGAAGCTGCCCTTAATGACTGGGCGCCGCCGCTGCCGCCTGCGCCGATCAAAACCCTTGCCGCCGCTCCGCAGACGGTCCGTCTCGACAGTCTCTCGCTTTTTGATACCGGCCAGTGGCGGCTCAGGCCCGGCTCCACAAAGGTGCTGGTGAGCGCGCTCATGGGTATCCGGGCGAAGCCCGGCTGGCTGATTGTGGTGGCGGGCCACACCGATGATGTCGGCGACGCGCGCGCCAACCAGCAGCTGTCGCGCCGGCGCGCCGAATCGGTGCGCGACTGGATGCGCGACACCGGCGACGTGCCGGAGAGTTGTTTTGCCGTGCAGGGCTACGGCGAGAGCCGTCCTGTCGCCAGCAACGCCACCGCAGCCGGGCGGGCGCTGAACCGTCGCGTTGAAATCCGTCTGGTGCCGCAGGCGGACGCCTGCCAGGCGCCGGACATTACCCTGCCGCCCTCACAGGATGAGCGCGGCAATTAACTTTAAATGGAGACATTCCAATGGCAATTCCTGTTTATCTTTGGCTGAAGGACGACGGCGGCGCGGACATCAAGGGTTCCGTTGACGTGAAGGACCGCGAAGGCAGCATCGAGGTGGTGGCGCAGGAGCACACCCTGTACATCCCGACCGACAACAACACCGGCAAGCTGACCGGCACCCGTATCCACACGCCGTTCCTGTTCACCAAGGAAATCGACGCCTCCAGCCCGTATCTCTACAAGGCGGTGACCACCGGGCAGACCCTGAAATCTGCGGAGTTCAGATGGTACCGCATCAACGACGCGGGCCAGGAAGTCGAGTACTTCAACACGACGCTTGAAAACGTGAAGCTGGTGAAAGTGGCGCCGCTGATGCACGACATCAAGGAGCCTTCCAAAGAGAAGCACAACCACCTTGAGCGCATCGAACTGCGCTACGAAAAAATCACCTGGACCTACAAGGACGGCAACATCATTCATTCCGATTCGTGGAACGAACGCACCACCGCCTGACACCGAGGCAGACGGGCAACCGTCTGCTTTTTTGCTGAGCGTCCTGCGGGGCGCTTTGCAAAAAAAGGACCTGAATCAACCGCCCTGTGCGCTACGGGTAACAGCGACGGGCGGTAGCATGCCTGAGGGCATCCAAGGAGTGAGTTATGGAACATCAGTCTGCTGTATTACTGCGCCGTTTAAATCCCTACTGCGCCCGCGCGCTGGAGGGCGCCGCGAGCCTCTGCCAGGCCCGCGCGCAGGCGGAAATCCTGCCTGAGCACTGGCTGCTGAAACTGCTGGAGCAGGGCGAGGGCGATCTGACGGTACTGGCGCGCCGGTATGAATGGGATATGGACGCCCTCTGGCAGGAGCTGCTGGCGTTTATCGGTGATCAGCCGCGCTCCGTCAGAAGCCGCCCGCAACTCTCGGCCACCGTGGAGGAGCTGCTGAAACAGGCGTGGCTGCACGCATCTCTTGAAGAAAGCCAGCAGATCCGTAGCGTACATCTGCTGGCGGCAATGACTGAAATGCCGAAACTGCTCTCGTGCGACGGACTGTGGCCGCTCCTGACGGTAGGGCGCAGCCAGCTTGAACGACTGCGTGGGCTGCTGGATGCGCAGTCAGAGGAGCGCCCGGAGACGCAGCCGTCGGTTGAACTGTCGCCGACATCTGAAGAGCGCCCGGCGGCGATGGCTGACACTTTCACACAAAAGCACGGTGAGCTGGACCCGGCCCTGCAGAGCGCGCTTGATAAATTCACGGTGGACATCACTGCGAGAGCCCAGGCGGGCGGCATCGATCCGGTATTTGGCCGCGATAATGAAATTCGCCAGATGGTGGATATTCTCTCGCGCCGTCGCAAAAACAACCCGATCCTGGTGGGCGAACCGGGTGTCGGTAAAACCGCGCTGGTGGAAGGGCTGGCCCTCAGGATAGCCGAAGGTAACGTGCCGGAAAGCCTGAAGCCGGTGCGCGTGCGCACCCTTGATCTCGGCCTGCTACAGGCGGGCGCGGGCGTGAAAGGCGAGTTCGAGCAGCGGCTCAAAAACATTATCGACGCGGTACGCCAGTCGCCCGTGCCGGTGCTGCTGTTCATCGACGAGGCGCACACCATTATCGGCGCAGGCAACCAGGCGGGCGGGGCGGATGCGGCGAACCTGCTGAAGCCCGCGCTCGCCCGTGGCGAGCTGCGCACTATCGCGGCTACCACCTGGAGCGAGTACAAGCAGTACTTCGAGCGTGACGCCGCGCTGGAGCGCCGCTTCCAGCGGGTGTTAGTGGACGAGCCGGACGACGACACCGCCTGCCTGATGCTCAGAGGGCTTAAACCCCGCTACGCGGCGCATCACGGCGTACATATTACCGACGAGGCGGTGCGCGCGGCCGTCACGCTCTCAAGGCGCTATCTCACGGGCCGTCAGTTGCCGGACAAAGCGGTTGATCTGCTGGACACCGCCTCGGCGCGGGTGCGCATGAGCCTCGATACCGTGCCTGAACCGCTGACGCGAATGAAAGCGCAGCTGACCGCGCTGGGCATGGAAAAACAGGCGCTGCTGGAAGATATGGCGGCGGGCGGCAACCCGCACGGCGAGCGGCTCGCCGCCATCGAACAGGAAGAAATTCGCATTATTCTGGCGCTGGATACGCTGGAAACCCAGTATGGACAGGAGCTGGCCTTAACGGAACAGTTGCTGGCCTGTCGTGCCGATCTCTCCCGGCAGGCGGAGTTAACAGCACTCCGGGAGCAACTGGCGGAGGTACAGCAGGATAACCCGCTGCTGGGACTGGATGTGGAGGCGCGTACCGTGGCGACGGTCATCGCCGACTGGACCGGCGTACCCCTCTCTTCACTGATGAAAGATGAGCAGACGGAACTGCTGACGCTGGAGCATCATCTCGCTAAGCGTGTGGTGGGCCAGGACGCCGCGCTCAATGCCATCGCACAACGGCTGCGCGCCGCGAAAACCGGGCTTGCGCCGGAGAATGGCCCGCAGGGCGTGTTCCTGCTGACAGGCCCGAGCGGCACCGGCAAAACCGAGACGGCGCTCGCGCTGGCGGATGCCCTGTTCGGCGGGGAAAAAGCCCTGATAACCATCAATCTTTCGGAATATCAGGAGCCGCACACGGTCTCGCAGCTCAAAGGATCGCCGCCAGGGTATGTGGGCTATGGGCAGGGCGGGATCCTCACCGAAGCGGTCCGCAGGCGGCCTTACAGCGTGGTGCTTCTCGATGAAGTGGAGAAGGCGCACCGCGACGTCATGAATCTCTTTTACCAGGTCTTCGATCGCGGTTTTATGCGCGACGGCGAAGGGCGCGAAATCGACTTTCGCAACACGGTCATTCTGATGACATCCAACCTCGGCAGCGACCACATTATGCAGCTGCTGGAGGCGAGCCCGGACGCCAGCGAGACCGACCTTCACGAGCTGCTGCGCCCGCTGCTGCGCGAGCACTTCCAGCCCGCGCTGCTGGCCCGTTTTCAGACGGTGATTTACCGGCCGCTTGCGCAAAGTGCGATGCGCGCTATTGTCGCGATGAAACTCGGCCAGGTCAGCGAGCGCCTGACGCGGCATTACGACATGCAAACGACACTCAGCGACAACCTCTGCGATGCGCTCACGGCCGCCTGCCTGTTACCGGACACCGGCGCGCGTAACATCGACAGTCTGCTAAACCAGCAGATCCTCCCTGCGCTCAGCCAGCAACTGCTCACCTGCATGGCCGCCGGGCAGACGCTGAAACATCTGACGCTGGGGTGGAGCGACGAAGAGGGCGTGGTGATGGAGTTTGACGCATCACCGCAAGAGGGAGCCATACGATGAGCCTGACTGACACCTTCACGGGTTTACTCGCCACCACCCTGAACCGCTATCACTTGGATATTCCCTCCTGCGCGTCACCACTGGATGTGGAGGAATTCAGCGGCAGGGAAGCATTAAGCGAGCTGTATGATTACCAGATTATTTTTACCAGCCCGGATAACGATATTCAGGCCGGGCAGTTAATCAGCAAACCCGCCACGCTGACGATGGGCGGAGGGCTGCTGGAATGCCTTGCGGAATGCAGACGCGTGCACGGCGTCGTGACCACGTTTCAGCGCATCAGCTGCTCAGCCGATCAGGCGACGTATCAGATAACCCTCGCGCCCTTTCTTGCCTTGCTTGATAAACCGTTTCACACGCACCGCTTTTTCGTTAACCAGTCGGTGCCCGAGGTCGTGGAGCAGATCCTCCGGGAGCACCATCTGCATGACTGGGAGTACGAATTTACTCTCAGGCAACCGTACCCGAAGCGTGAGCAGATAAACCAGTATCACGAGAGCGACCTCGCGTTTATCCGGCGTCTTCTGGCGGAAGTGGGGATATTTTATTACTTCACGCTGCAACCAGACGCGAAGAGCGAAGTGGTGCATTTTGTCGATGCGCAGCGTGGGCTGCTGCCGGGTAAAGCGCTGCCGGTCAACAGCCCGTCCGGCATGAGCGACAGCGGGGCTGACTCGGTGTGGGGGCTGAAGGTTGCACACCATGTGGTGGAGGCCAGCGTCACGACCCGGGACTACAACCACCGCGAGGCGCAGGCGGTATTGCAGTCGGCACCGGCGGACATGACGCGGGGCGACGGCGAGGGCCGCACCTTTGGCGACGTGTATCACTACCGGCTGCGGCACCTGGCGCGCGGCGACAAAACGGAGCCGGCCACTGAGACCGCCAACTTTTACGCCCGCCTCGACCATGAACGCTTTCTGGCGAACCAGACGCAGATAACCGGCAGCAGTACGGATGCCAGCCTGGCGCCGGGGCAGATACTGACGGTTATCGACACCGTGCCTTCGTGCCTGCCGTCGCCGTTGCAGGCGCCGGTACTCATCACCGGAACCGGGTTGCGCGCCAGCCGTCAGCATGCGCTGCACGTGGATATCACCGCCGTGCCCTACAGCGAGACGCTGTGCTGGCGGCCGCCGCTGCTGCCGCGGCCTAAAGTGGCAGGCACCATGACGGCCCGCGTGACCAGCGCGAAGCCCGGTGATATCTACGCCTGGCAGGATGCGTCCGGGCTGTACCGGGTGAAGTTCGACGCCGACCGGGATGACAAATCGCCGGGGCAGGAGAGTATGCCGGTGCGCCTCGCGAAACCCTATGGCGGCGATCTCTACGGCTTTCACTTTCCGCTGATACAGGGCACCGAGGTGGCCATCGCCTTTCACGAAGGCGACCCGGACCGGCCCTATATCGCCCATGCGCTGCATGATTCGCGTCATGTTGACCCTGTGACGGAAAAGAACAGCACACGCAATGTCATACGAACACCGGCCAACAACAAGCTGCGCATGGAGGACAGGCGCGGCGAGGAGCATATCAAGCTCAGTACCGAGTACGGCGGCAAGACGCAGCTGAACCTCGGACATAATGTGGATGCCGGGCGGTCGTTACGCGGCGAGGGCGCGGAACTGCGCACCGACAAATGGGTGAGTGTTCGCGGTGGGAAGGGCATTTTCCTTAGCGCAGACAACCAGCCTGGCGCTCGGGGGCAGATGCTGGATATGAACATCGCTATTGCACAGTTGCAACAGGCGCTGCAACTGGTAACAGCTCTGGCACAGAGCGCAAGTGTATCAGGTGCGCTGGAGGCGGACGCAGGATCACAACAACAGCTCTTAAATTCGCTTGATCAGTTAAAAGACGCTGGATTACTGGCTTCCGCGCCTGCGGGAATAGGGCTGGTTACGCCAAAAAATATCCAGCTTTCCGCAGGCCATACTCTGACCGCGACAGCGGGAGAGAGTGTGGATATGAGCGTCATGAAAAAACTCACTGTTGCAGCAGGTGAAGCTATCAGTCTGTTTGCCCAAAAGATGGGAATGAAGATATTTGCAGCCAGAGGAATGGTGGATATTCAGGCGCAAACGGACGTCATGCGCATTCAGTCGGACAAGACCATGAACATTAACAGCGTCAGTGGCGAAATTGTGCTGAATGCCGCTCAGGGGATCACACTGACCAGCAAAGGTGGGGCGTATATAAAAATTAAAGATGGTTCGGTGGAAATTGGTGCACCAGGAAAAATAGATTTAAAAAGTGCAAATATTTTATGGGGCGGAAGTGCTTCGCTGGAGCATGCGCTTTCTCCTGTACCTGTAAGCGACCCTGAGTTTCATAATCCGATGAATGGTGGTTTTAAGGTTCTTGATCAATCCAGTAATCAGCCGAAACCCTACATCCCATATCGCATTGAAACCGAAGATGGGCAGGTTATTCGCGGTGTGACGGATGAGAACGGCTATACACAGTCGCATTATGGTATCGATCCAAAAACAATAAAATTATTTTTTGAATAATCAGGGAGAAGATGATGAGCGGACAGGAAACTCCGGCTGCGCAAAATACTCTGAGTAAGAGCGACGGCAATATAGTGAATGCATATCATGCTTCCGCCGTTGTTTATTTCAGGCCAGATACCGAAGAGCTGGTTGTCCTCACTGAAGATGCTTGTGATGATTTCGACCGCCATTGGGGGGAGTTACTGGCGGCGGTTAATGATGTTCATGAGGCGGGTAAAGCATACTCTTCGGCTGTTGAAAATTATGGCAATGTGTTCAGTAACCCCTCCGAAAATGCTGGTGAAGGAGGGCTTGAGGAGCAGGCCACTACGTTACAGAAAACACTGGATGAGAAAAAAAAAGCACTGCAGGACAAACTTGGTGATTTCACTCCTGCGGGTTATGAGGCAGTTATCGAGCTGATACCCCTTATTACAAAAAAGAAGCATGGGCGGCGCTCTGGAGCTGGTAGTAAGTATGTGTACGTAAAAAAGGGATACTATGATCAGTTGGGAACCGGAAAGAAGCATACAGTATCACTCAAGGCGAAAGATAAAGCCTCTGCTGCCGAAAGCATTTTTATTTACGACAAAAACGGTAACCGAAAAGGTATTGATACCGAAAAGCTAAAAGAACAGCTGACGAAAATAGAATTTCCGAAACCTGATACCAGTGTTGAGCTATTCAGCCTGGATAAAGAAGACATCGGAGAAATAGATAAAACACTGACAGAATGGGCGGATTGCTGGAATAACAGCCTGATTGTTGACGGGAAAGAAATTGGTAATCATGTTGATGTATCTGCCGGTGCGCAATTCATGCGCTTTATTGCCAACGCTGGTGCCAGTGGAGAATGGGATGCCAAAGATGGAAAACTGTCTTTAAAAGGAGAAGCCACTGCTGTTCTCTCTCTCGCGCAGGGTTACGCCAGCGCAACTTTTTACCTTCCGGATAGAGTAGGGTGGCCATTATTATATAGTCCGGAAGGGGCTAATGTTCTTAATATGGGAATGCTGCGGGTATATTTAGAAACAGAACTGGCAGGGTTTGCGGGCGCATCCGCGAAGATAGAATGCCAGTTGCAGGTTACCACCATAGGGGCTGAGCAGGTACTGATGGGAAAACGGGATAAAGAAAATATCCTCCCCCGTTTTAATGAGCGTCGTGTTTCCGGCAAGACATTTCATCAAAATATGGATTCAGAAGATGAAGGTGTAACCAGCAGCGCCGAATTGTTTGCAGGCGCAAAAGCTGAAGTGGGTCTGAAAGGGGGAGTTCAATGGCTACAGCCAGTCGCTGCGACAACATATCAGGGAAAAACGGGAGAGGAGGCAAAAGCTGCCGCTGAATACGTTGATTTTTGTACCATAGGCTCCAGCATTACCGGTATGGCTGGCCTGGGGGCCGGGGCAACCTTTTATTGTACATTCATGAACGGTAAGTTTTGTTTTAAAATCGCCGCCAGCCTGTGTTGTGGTCTCGGAGCCAAAGGGGCGTTTTTATGTCAGGTAGGTTACGAAAAGCTGGCCGATTTCGGGGCCTGGTTGGCCTATCAGCTATATGGGCTGGATTATCATTTCTTTGAATTGATAGCTAAGCAGGCGTTTGAAACATACAGCCAAATATGTGTCATGCTGCTTTCTGATATGAAGGATAAGGTTGTACAGTTGTTTGATAAAATTGGTACGACGGTCAGCGTTATTAGTAAAATTTTCACAAAGTTCCAAGCAAATATGACGGAAGGGCAAAATGCATCTTCACAGCGTAATCAACTGGCAAAAGTATTAAATGCCAATCCTGAACAGTTATTAACCTTCACGCCGGAAGCTAAGGGGAATCTATTGTATTTGCTTACCCGCCACGGTTTCTGGGATCATGTTGATATTAACAATCGCGGTGATGGCTTCATTCCGGATATTTATCATGACCGCAAGAAAGCCATTATCAATATCCTGTCCAGTATCCAGACCAGACGTGAATGGATAAAAGTGATGACCCATTGTTCGGAGGGTGGAATGGATCTGGCGTTGTCGCATCCGATGAGTGAAGGTGCTTTGGTCGCATGGCAGGAATCTGAGCTTCGGACGTTTTTACAGGAAGGCCTGAATCGTGATGATGAATTGGAAATCATCAAGAGTCGCATTCGTGATCAGGTCGCGTGGGGCTACGCTCTGGCAATGAACAATACTTACGATTATAAACTGGCGCAGGGCACTAACCCGTTATATCCCCGCATGGGTGAATCTGGCCCACTCTCTGATAATCAGGCACTGGCCTGAGGAGTGATATCTGTGAAAAAATTAATCATCATAATAACGTCTGTATTGTTGTTAACTGCATGTGATAACCCTGAATCATCGAAAAATGATAAAAAGGTTAGCCAGGCAGAATTAAATGATTTTATTAAAAATATAAAAACAAACCTGGTTTATGTGGAAGGCGGTGATTTTGAAATGGGTGACTTTGGCGAGAAGCTATATGGCGGTCAGATTGACCCTTATCCGGACAGCAAACCCCTGCATAGGGTGGAACTGACCAGTTACTCGATGAGTAAGTTCAAAATCAGCAACCGGGATTATCATCTGTTTCTGGATTATAATAATCTACCTATAAGAGACGTTCGTGATGCATTAAAAGATAAATGGGCTGAGTACAACAGTACGCCCGAAACACCCGCCAGAATTGACTGGTATGAGGCGGCAGACTATTGCGCCTGGCTGGGGAAAATGACGGGCCTGCCTTTCTCTTTGCCAACCGAAGCGCAGTGGGAGTACGCCGCCCGAAGCCGCGGACAATTTATGGTTTTACCCACCAATACGGGAAAAGCAGACATTGAATTTCACAGCGGCGGGAAAAACAGGGGCATCAACCTTGGTACTGAATTTGACAGAGAACAATATTCTTTAAAAAGTGGAACCCACTTAAGGTTTTATTCCAGCTTACCGGGCGATGCTTTTCCGCCCAACCCTCTTGGCATCTACGACATGACCGGAAACGGCTTCGAATGGGTCAGTGACTGGTATGATCCTGATTATTATAAAAAATCACCAAAGAAAGATCCCCGGGGACCTGAAAAACCTGAGTTCAAATACAAAGCAAAGGGTTATCAGAAAGTGGTGAGGTCTTCAGACACCTACAATGGAATAGTAGGTTCTACTGTTGGACGTACCTTTCGTTCACCACGTGCTCCGAAAGACAGTTTTATTTTACCCAGCCAAACTGCACGTTGTGTAGTTAACTCACCAGTTCCCGTTAATCAATAATATTTTAATAAGAGACGCTGGACTATGATAATAGCTCATGCCACGCGGGGCTATGTTCTGGCAATGAACAACACTTACGATTATAAACTGGCGCAGGGCACTAACCCGTTATATCCCCGTATGGGTGAATCTGGCCCACTCTCTGATAATCAGGCACTGGCCTGAGGAGTGATATCTGTGAAAAAATTAATTATCATAATAATGTCTGTATTGTTGTTAACTGCGTGTGATAAACCTGAATCATCGAAAAATGATAAAAAGGTTAGCCAAGCAGAATTAAATGATTTTATTAAAAATATAAAAACAAACCTGGTTTATGTGGAAGGCGGTGATTTTGAAATGGGTGACTTTGGCGAGAAGCTATATGGCGGTCAGATTGACCCTTATCCGGACAGCAAACCCCTGCATAGGGTGGAACTGACCAGTTATTCAATGAGCAAGTTCAAAATAAGTAATAGTGATTTTGATTTTTATATTTTTTATAATCATTTAACTAAAAGAGCAGTTAATAAAGCTTATAAAAAGATGTGGTCTGATTTAAATTCGACGCCTCAAACACCAGCTCAAATTGACTGGTATGAGGCGGCAGATTACTGTGCCTGGCTGGGGAAAATAACGGACCTGCCTTTCTCCTTGCCAACCGAAGCGCAGTGGGAATACGCCGCCCGAAGCCGCGGACAATTTATGGTTTTATCCACCAATACGGGAAAAGCAGACATTGAATTTCACAGCGGCGGAAAAAACAGGGGCATCAACCTTGGTACTGAATTTGACAGAGAACAATATTCTTTAAAAAGTGGAACCCACTTAAGGTTTTATTCCAGCTTACCGGGCGATGCTTTTCCGCCCAACCCTCTTGGCATCTACGACATGACCGGAAACGGCTTCGAATGGGTCAGCGACTGGTATGATCCTGATTATTATAAAAAATCACCAAAGAAAGATCCCCGGGGACCTGAAAAACCTGAGTTCAAATACAAAGGGAAGGGATATCAGAAAGTGGCGAGGTCTTCAGACACCTACAATGGAATTGTTGGTTCAACAGTTGGGCGTACTTTTCGTTCACCTAAAGTGACAGATGGAGACTTTCCTGAAAATATGACCGCACGATGTGTAATTAATTTTTCCGTTCCCATTAATCAATAATATTTTAATAAGACGTGTTGGGCTATGATAATGGCTCATGCCACGCGGGGCTATGTTCTGGCAATGAACAATACCTAAGATTATAAACTGGCGCAGGGCACTAACCTATTATACCCCCGTATGGGTGAATCTGGCCCATTCTCTGATAATCAGGCACTGGCCGGGTAAATTATTGCTATGCTCAGTGTTTGATTTAAAAATACTGACATTGCTCCCTTGGTTATTGTTATTAAAAATGAAAAAGATTTTTTATTCGCATATTTTAAATGAAGCTTATGGGCAGTAATGCCCTTCAATAAAGGGTTTGCACCTTATTATGAGCCTCTACTTATGTTGGTTAAACGTTTCAGGCAATTTTTGGTAATGCTCAGGCAATGGCTCTTTAATTTTCATGCATTTGCAATTTTTAATTAAGATTGTTCTATATAAAGATATCGTGAGGTGTTTAATGTTGGGCGTAATTCGTATTAATGACAAAACTACGCATGGCGGAACCGTTCTTGAGGGAAGTGCTGGCGTGAAATTTATGGGCCTGGATGTTGCCTGCCTCATGGATAAGGTTGCCTGCCCGATACACGGTTTGACCTATATTGCAGAGGGCGACGAAATATCGAGGATCAATGGTAAACCTGTAGCCCTGCACGGTTATCGTTGCGGCTGCGGCTGCACACTTATTTCTTCATTACCTAATGCAGGGAAACGCTGATATATGCCGGTTGATCTTAAAAAGATCCCTAAACAGGAACCATTACCTATTCCTCCGGATAAAACCCGTTGGCTAGTCGTCATTGTTCTGTGTGTGACAGGAGGTGCGGTTCTGGTTCTTTCCTTCTGGCCTGCCGGGCTATCCGCACACTCTGCCTGGTTCTGGTTTTGCACGCTGATCATGCCTTTTTTGACTGGTCTGTCAGGTTTTATTATCCGTACGCGGAATTATGAGAACGAGCGTGATCGTGTGCTCTGGTGGAATCATTTACATCGGGAGCAATATGAAAAGCGGATATTACTGGGGCGGCAGGCTGTTGGTGTACTGGGGATGAGTTACGTCACACCGGTTGCCAGCAACAAACTTGCCGCAGCGCTTTTACGGGGAGGGAATACTCGCCATACACAATATTCCCCAGTCCACCAGTCTGTATTGACTACGGCTACACTCACTCCGCCATTAAAAACATTCAGTGAAAGAGGGTATCGGTCGCGGCTGGAATCGATGCTGACCAGCGTCATCCGGCAACTGCATACCGAGCTGGCGCAGTTCACCGGTAAACTCTCCGTTCGTCTTCATCATGATGGCACACTAGAAAATGAGCAGATTATTATGGCATGGCAGGCTGTTTTTTTGGCGTCATATTCTGTCAGTGATGTCAGTGCCAGCACTGACAATGGCGGTCTGATGTGGATAGACGAATGGCTCGACAGGCAGGATGAGACGCTTGTTCTTTCCATTGAAATCAATTTATTTCTGCAAGCCCGTGACCAGCAGGCTGAGTCCGTATCTGCCGTTTTGCTGGCCTCTCCTGCATGGCTGGAGCGTCAGCACGTGAAACCGTGCGCGTGGATACATCGTCCGGTTACGATGAAGGATGCGGATGAATCGGTCGCTGATGTGGCTCACTGGGGAGGGATTGCCCCCGGATTACCCTGGTATTTCTGGCGTACGCAGGTAAAAAGCGACACGCTGGCAGTTGTCCTTCAGGCGATGGATAAGTCAGGGTACCTATCCGCAAGAAAAGGTGAACAGGTTCTGGATGATACTTTCGGCAGGCCGGGAGCGGCAGTCGGGAATATTCCATTAATTTGCGCCAGCGAACACGCTATTGCTACAGGGCAGGTTCAGTGGCTGCTTATAGGTGATAGAACCGCGCAAATGATTGTTGTCCGTCCGGCATAATGTTACGCAAAGGATAGTGATGTGAAAACGAAAAAGCGCCTCAGCACATGGTTAATTATTCTGCTGATAGCGGTTATCGGCGGTTTTCTGATCTGGACTGAGAATCCTGTCGTTCATCTTCATACCACAGAGAAAAAACAGACGGCGTCACTGGCAATAGCCGCGGTTTGCCTGTTTATTCTGCTCTGTGACGAGGTATTTCTCCGGTTGTGGCAGTGGCTTATTTCACTGGGTTTTATTCAGCAGCTTCGGGAATTATCGGGTCAATCCCAACAACAAGAAGACCGGAAGCGTGCTGCGGATAAGGAAAAATACAGCGAAACGCTCAAAAATATCCGTCTGTATCTTCGCCACAACTACGGCCCCCTCTGGCCCCGCAAAGTCCGCATCCTGCTGGTCACCGGCAACGTTGATGATGTCGAACAACTCACCCCAAAACTCCCGCGCGAACTCTGGCAGGAAGATCAGGGGACGCTGCTGCTGTGGGGCGGTGAAATTCGCGAAGAAGCCGACGCTGCCTGGTTTTCTGCATTGCGTAAACTGCGTCGCCGCCCCATTGATGGCGTGATATGGGTGACCTCTGCGTTTGATCGGCAGGCAGAAAATAACGATGTCAGCCTTACAGGGCCGCTGTCACCGGACGCGATGGATGCGCTCGCCCATGCCCTGCACCAGCGTTATCAGGCGCTGGGATGGCGAATACCGCTGTATGTCTGGTCGCTGCACCCGCAATCCGCCGATCAAACCGGGCGCGTTACGCAGGCCGTTGGGTGCCTGCTGGCGTCAGCATGTTCGCCGCAAAGCCTTACCGCTCAACTGTCTGCGCTCACCGCCTCGCTGACTGCCCGGGGCATAGAGCAGATCAGTCATGATCCCCGGCACAGTTTTTTACTCCGCCTTGCCGATAGGTTGATTCGCAAACCCGAGAGCATCGCCGGTCCGCTGGCGATGTTGCTTAACCCTTACCGTCCGCTGCCGCTGGCCGGTGTTCTGTTCAGCGCGCCGTCAGCAGACGCTGCTCGGCGCGTGCGCCACCACTGGGGGAAAGATAACCGCTGGGATGTCCTGCCGGACTCGGTTCAGGCGTTACCGGCAGGCTTACGTCCGCACAGGCCCGGCATCAGCCGACTGCGGGTAATGAAAGTTGCCACGGCGATGCTGCTTGCGCTCTGGGGCGGATGGATGGTGCTTTCATTTATCGCTAACCGCGAGCAGGTCGCCGTGGCGCAAACCCTGGCGCAACAGGCGCGAAACCGTAACCCGCACATGGATATGCGTCTTCAGGCATTGCTGGCATTGCAGAAGACGCTTGCGCGCCTGCAGTATCGCGCCGCGCACGGCGTGCCCTGGTATGACCGCGCAGGGCTGAGCCAGAATGATGCGCTGCTGTCCGCGCTGCTGGTGCGATACGCCGAAAGCGCGCAGCCATTGTTACGCGACGCCGCGGCGTTACATCTGCAAAAGCAATTAAGCGCATTTACGCAATTAGCGCCTGACAGCCCGCTGCGCGAGCGTATGGCGAAGCCCGCCTACGATCAGCTAAAACTCTTTCTGATGTTGGCCCGGCCCGAGAAAATGAATGTTGCGTGGTTTGCCGACACGCTGATGCAGCATTGGC
The DNA here is from genome assembly GCF_008932145.1 of Cronobacter sp. JZ38. Lineage (NCBI taxonomy): Bacteria > Pseudomonadati > Pseudomonadota > Gammaproteobacteria > Enterobacterales > Enterobacteriaceae > Cronobacter > Cronobacter sp. JZ38. Next base: position 13,523 of record NZ_CP017664.1, on the reverse strand, counting down.
CGCAGCGCCAGGGCGTGAAAGACTCGCGCTGGCAGGGGGAGGGCGCTGCGCTGCTTGCGTTTTATGGCGCAACGCTGAAGGCGCATCCTTCGTGGCGTATTCCTGTCGATGAGGCGCTGGTCGCTCAGGCTCGCGCCTTGCTGATTCGCCAGATGGGGATGCGTAACAGTGAATCCTCTCTGTATCAGAAAATACTGTCACAGGTCGCGCGGCAATATGCGGATATGCGCCTCGCGGAGATGACCGGCGACACCGATGCCTCGCGCCTGTTTACTACCGGTGAGGTGGTTCCTGGCATGTTTACCCGCCAGGCATGGGAAGACGCGGTACGGCCGGCTATTGATAATGTCGTGAATTCGCGTCGCGAGGAGATGGACTGGGTTCTGAGCGACAGCAAACAACCCCTCGCGCAGCAAACCTCGCCTGAAGATCTTAAACAGCGTCTGACGGCCCGCTATTTCGCTGATTTCAGCGGCGCATGGCTGGATTTTCTCAACAGTCTGCGCTGGCAGCCAGCGGCCACGTTATCGGATGCTATCGATCAGCTGACGCTGATGGCTGATATACGTCAGTCCCCGCTGGTGGCCCTGATGAACACACTGGCCGTGCAGGGGAGAACCGGGCAGGTCGGTGACGCGCTGTCCGATTCGCTGGTGAAATCAGCAAAAAATCTGTTTGCTCAGGATAAACAGCCGGTTATCGATCAGCGCGCCGGCGCCCATGGCCCTCTGGACGCCACGTTTGGCCCGGTGCTGGCGCTAATGGAGGATAAGGCGACGGGGAATACCGGGCTCAGCCTGCAGACCTATCTCACGCGCGTCACGCAGGTACGCCTGCGCCTTCAGCAGGTGACGAACGCCACCGATCCGCAGGCGATGACGCAGGCGCTGGCGCAGACGGTGTTTCAGGGCAAGGCGATAGATTTAACCGAAACGCGCGATTACGGCAGCCTGGTCGCGGCCGGGCTCGGTCAGGAGTGGAGCGGGTTCGGGCAAACGGTTTTTGTCAGGCCCATGGAACAGGCCTGGCAGCAGGTGCTGACTCCGGCGGCGGAAAGTTTTAACGCCCAGTGGCGCACCGCGGTGGTGGATGACTGGAACAGCGCGTTTGGCGGACGATATCCCTTTAAAGACGCGAACAGCGACGTCTCTCTGCCGCTGCTCGCGAAATACCTCGACGCCGAGAGCGGCCGCATCGCCCGCTTTTTACAGACCCGGCTCAATGGCGTACTGCATAAAGAAGGGAGCCGTTGGGTAGTGGATGGTATTAACGCGCAAGGGCTCAGCGTCAATCCGGCTTTTTTGCAGGCGATGGATACGCTCAGTCATATTGCGGATGTCGTCTTTACAAACGGCGAGGCGGGGATGCATTTCGATTTACGACCGGGAACGGCGGCGGGCGTGATGCAGACCGGCCTGATCATTGATGGGCAGAAACTCACCTATATGAACCAGATGCCTGTCTGGAAGCGGTTTACCTGGCCTGGAGATACCGAAGCGCCGGGGGCCAGCCTGAGCTGGGTAAGCACGCAGGCGGGCACGCGTCTGTATGCCGATATGCCCGGCGCATGGGGGCTGGTCCGCCTGCTGGATAAGGCATCAGTCCGTGCGTATGCCGGGGTGAACAGTAGCTGGCATTTGGCCTGGTCTGCGCCGGATGGCCGCTCGCTCAACTACACGCTTCGCACCGAGGCAGGCGAAGGCCCGCTTGCGCTGCTGAAACTGCGCCATTTTTCGCTGCCGGACACGATTTTCAGCGTTAACACTTCTTATGACTCCGGCACCAAAAGTGAAAATCACGACGTGGAATTGCCATCCGACTGATTAGCCCCTGCGCTGCGCCTCCCTTCTTCAGACATGGAATAACGGTTTTTTATGGACGATTTAACCCTGCGTTATTTTGACGCCGAAATGCGCTATCTGCGCGAAGCAGCCAAAGAGTTCGCTGAGGCTCATCCCGACCGGGCGGCGATGCTCGACCTGGACAAAGCCGGTACACCCGATCCTTATGTCGAGCGCCTGCTGGAGGGCTTCGCCTTTTCGGTAGGGCGACTGCGCGAGAAAATCGATGATGATCTGCCGGAGCTGACCGAAGGCCTGGTCAGTATGCTGTGGCCGCACTATCTGCGGACCATCCCTTCACTGGCAATCGTCGCGCTGACGCCAGAGATGACGACGATGAAAATGGCGGAAAACATCCCCAAAGGCCTGGAAATCGCATCCCGCCCGGTAGGGCCGAAAAATACGGTCTGCCGCTATCGTACCACCCGCGACCTGACGCTTAACCCACTGGCAGTGTCGCATGTCGCGATGACCTCTGAACCGGACGGGCGCTCTGCGTTGCGGATCCGCTTCGCCTGCGGCGAACAGGCCAACTGGCGGCAAACCGATCTCCGCCGTCTGCCATTGTACCTGGGCGAGGATGTCGTCACGGGCAGCGCCCTGCATCTGATGTTAACGCGACGCCAGGCGGCTTTATACCTTCGGCTGCCAGGGCAGCCAGAGCGTGCGCGACTCGACGGCTACTTTTCGCCAGGCGGATTTAGTGAGGAGGACGCCCTGTGGCCCGCCGGCGACAGCGCGTTCAGCGGCTGGCAACTGCTGCTGGAATATTTCGCCTTTCGCGAGAAATTTATGTTCGTTCACCTTAACGGCCTGGAAAACATTACCCTGCCCACGGGCATCGCGTATTTCGATATTGAGGTGGTGTTCAGCCAGACGTGGCAGACGGATTTACCGGTAACGGACAGCGCGCTACGCCTGCACTGCGTGCCTGTTATCAACCTGTTCACGCTTGAGGCGGATCCGTTAACCATTAACGGGCTGGAGAACGAATATCTGTTACGCCCTAAACGCCTCCAGGACGGTCACACTGAAATTTATTCGGTGGATGCGGTCACGGGCTCCGGACGAACCGGCGATGCGCGCTATGTGCCATTTACCAGCTTTCGCCATCAGGGAGGAATGATGCGCCGTCATGCGCCGGAGCGGTATTACCATACGCGCGTCAGGCGGGGGGTGACCGGCATGCATGACACCTGGCTTATTCTGGGCGGCCAGTCGTGGGAGGCGGAGCGGTTGCTGGAAAAAGAGACCGTATCGCTGCGGATCACCGGCACGAATGGCCAGCTGCCGCGGCGGGCGCTGCAAAGCACGCTACTGGACCGCTGCGAGCAGGTGACGCAAATGCGTCTGTCGGTGCGTAATCTCTGCAAACCGACGCTGCCGGCTTATCCCCCCACCGAAGACAGGTTTTACTGGCGGGTGATAAGCCATCTCGGCACACGTTTTCTCAACATGATGAGCAGCGCGGAAGTCTTGCGCGGCACGCTTGCGCTCTACAACTGGCGGGATGATGCGCTGAATCATCGTCGTCTTGAAGCGATCCTGGCCGTGCGGCATCACCGCATTCAGCGCTTTGAGGATGGTTTTTTACTGCGTGGGCTGGATATCGAAGTGACGCTGGACAGCAGTGGTTACACCGGCGAAGGCGATATCCATCTCTTTGGCGAAATGCTCAACCGCTTTTTCGCGCTCTATGCCGATATGAACCAGTTCAACCAGCTCACCCTGATTGTGCAGCCTGAAGGGAAGTGTATTCGATGGAAAGAGAATCACAGTCCGCGCCTGCCTGGCTGACGGATAGTCTGCGGCATCAGCTGCCGTATATGAATTTTTATCGGTTCTGCCAGTGGCTGGAGCGCAACCACCCTGACCGGCGCGTACCTGGCAGCGACTGGCAGGTTCGCCATGAGCCTGTACGTTTTCGCCCACATTCAGGAATGGGCTTTCCGACCAGCGAAATTCGCGGTGTTGAAACGCCGGAACACCCGCACCTGCCGCCGACCATCCGGGTCACCTTTATGGGACTCTACGGCGTGGAGTCGCCGTTGCCGACACAGTACATCGACGATATCGCGCAACGCCGGGAAGGGTATGAGGCTACGCGGGATTTTCTCGATATCTTTAACCACCGGCTGATCTCCCAGTACTACCGGATCTGGCGGAAATACTCGTATCCGGCGACCTTTCAGGCAGGTGGGGCGGATAATACCTCACAATATTTGCTCGGGCTGGTGGGGCTTGGCATCAATGGATGCGCGGCCTCGGCCGGTACGCCGCTGTCGCGTTTTCTGGCGCTCCTGCCCGTGATGATGCTGCCGGGCCGCACGCCTGAGGGAATGATGGCGCTGGTGAGGCTCCTTGCGCCGCAGACGCGAGCGGAGGTTTTTCATCATGACCGCTGTCGTATTGCGCTGCGAGAACCTGTCAGGATGCGCCTGAATCAGCCGCTCAGCCTGAAACATCGGCCGGTGATGGGCGCATATGCCACCGATGTTAACGGTCAGGTATTGCTGCGTCTCACCACGCCCTGTGCGCAGGAAGCCAGAGGCTGGCTGCCGGGCGGAGAGCTTTACCGCGATCTGCTGGCGTTGCTGCACGTATATCCTGGCTCACACCTTGATGTGCGGTTACAGCTGCGGGTGGCCCGACATCTGTTGTCAGATGCCAGGCTGTCCTGCCGACAGGAAGGCGCGGCGCAAATTGGCCGCACGGCGGTGCTGAAGCCGCTTAATAACAGCGCCCTGCATAATGACTCTGTGATAACGATTCACCTGGGCCGCTGGGCGCGCGTCCGGGAAAACATTCACCGAAGGGAGGTCGATGAAGATGGCGATTACCGCTGGTAAATTCTCTGCCGTGCTGCTGATAGTCGCGGCGTCAACGGGTTGCGGGCTGACGCAAAAGGTCACGGATGGCGCGGTATCCGTAACGCAGTCGCTTTTTTATAAGCAGGTGAAAACGCTGCATCTGGATCTCCGGGCGAGAGAAGGCGTAAACAATAACGCCAGCGGCGCGTCGCTTGCGACAGTGGTGCGCATCTATCAGCTGAAAGACCGTAAGGCGTTCGACAGTACCGATTACCCGTCGCTGTTTGCCGATGACAGTCAGGCTATCAGCGCGGATCTTGTCGGCGAAAAAGATATCCGGCTGCGTCCGGGCGAGGCGCTGACGCTTGATATTCCGATGGAGGAGGGCACGCGCTATGTAGCCGTTGCCGGGATGTTTATGGCGCCCGATCAGGCGACTAATTCGTGGCGCGTCGTTATATCACGAGACGAGCTTGATCCTGACGTGCCCAGGATAATTGAAGCCAGCGACAATCGCCTGACGCTGTTGCCGCTGAGCGAACAATAAACCGTGTCACCTCCGCGTGCAAAAGGCCATCCACTCCGATGGCCTTTTTTTTACTCACAAGCGGCAAGGCGCGCCATCTGTTGAGCGTCCGGCAGCCCGACAATCTGCTGAAGCGCCTGATCTTTATTCAGATAATAAATCGCGGGCGTGCCGTTGGCGCCCAGTTGATCCATCAGGTACTGATTATGCTGGATCTGCTTAAATGCCGCCTGTGAGGTTTTCTCCGGCAGCGTCGGTTTATTTTTCCCCTTTGAGGCTTGCAGCGCCTGCCAGGCACCTGCGGGGTTGTCCGATGCGAGTACAGCAGCGGCGTAACGCCCGCTGTCCGGGCGGAGCACACCCACCAGCAGCGTTTTCAGGCTGATGCGCTTCTCCTTCACCAAAGGCTGCGCCTGCTGCCAGAACGTATGGCAATAAGGGCAGAACGGATCGGCAAACACGACAACCGGGCAGCCCGCCTGGTCGCTGCCTTCTTTGAGCCCCGTCGCTTTGGTCAGCGTTTTCCACATCTCACGGCCCGCCGGGATATAGATCTCCTCGTTAATGATTTTTTCGCTGAGATTGTTGCCTTGCGCGTCGTACATATAACCGGAGATCACGTGCTTTTTATCCGGCGTCAGGTAGAGCGTCACGCCCGTGTCCTGATATTTACCAAGCCAGCCCTGAACGCCGCCAGGGGCGGTGAACGGCTTGATAATGGTGATGCCCTGTTTTTCTATCTGTTTCACCGGCTCAGGTAAGTCGCTGGTTTGCGCCTGCACGCTCAGGCTGGCGAGCAGAGCGCCGGCCATTAGCCTCTTTTTCATGGTAAATCCTTATTCTCGCTTAACGGGCTGCCGCGTCGTCAGGTTAACCGCGATCGTCCTTCGGGCCTAAAAAGTAAAACGCGAAAGGAAGAGAGATAATAAACGAGAAGGGGCAGCTGTAGATAAGCACCCACGCGCCCTGCATGATGAACATCGAGTGGCTCCATTTTTCCATCGGCAGGTTGTACTGCTCTTCGACGCCCTCAAACGTCACGCGGGAGACCACCGTCAGCACGGTGATAAATATAATCGCCAGCGCCGTCAGGAATTTTTTTCCTTCGGGGGAACGCAGTTTTTCCAGCATGTGACTCTCCAGATAACGCTTTCACCGCCGGTTTCAGGCTCGCCAGCGGATGCGGTAATGTCATAAAAGTGGCGCAAGTGTATCTTATTTGAGTGGCGAATGTTATGAACCGGGCACCTGACAGAGAATACAGAACGACTTGCCACCAGTTCGTGTAATCTATCTTATGTTAAATATGCGGGAATTACCGATACCGCCTGATCCTGCGCCGCCTTCCGATGTCTTCTTTTCCCCCTCCACCGTTCGTGAAGAATGTTACTATTCTTTCCACTAAACCCCTGGCCGTTGGCTCACACACCATTTCAGGAACGCCTTATGAGCACAGAAATCCCGATTAAGTTTTATGACATCGCCGATGAGTACGCGACGGAAGCGGAAAAGCCCGTCGATGACGCCGAGCGCGACCGTCTGGCGCACTACTTTCAGTTGCTCATCACTCGTCTGATGAATAACGAAGAGATCAGCGAAGAGGCGCAGCAGGAGATGGCCCGCGAAGCGGGCATCGATGACACACGCATTGATGAGATAGCGAATTTCCTGAATCAGTGGGGCAACGAATAAGCGCATCCCTGATAAAAAAACGGCCCTGTTCAGGGCCGTTTTACGTTACAGAAAGTGAATGTGCTTTTTGCCGTGATGCGGTGAAACCTCAACGCGGGCATCCACGTTGAACACCTCGCGCAGCATCGCTTCTGTCAGCACCTCGTCCGGCGTACCACTCGCCACCACCTGCCCCTTCTGCATGACGATAAGCGCATCGCAGAATATCGCGGCGTGGTTGAGATCGTGCAGCGCTACAATACTGGTGACGGGCAGTTCGCTGATAAGTCGCATCAGGTGCATCTGATGATGAATATCGAGATGGTTGGTCGGCTCATCAAGTAAAATCTCGCCCGGTGACTGCGCCAGCGCGCGGGCAATATGCACCCGCTGGCGCTCGCCGCCGGAAAGATGCTGCCAGCCTTCGTCGCTGCGCGTGAGCATGTCCACGCGCGCCAGCGCCTGGCGCACAATCTCATCATCCTGATGCGTCCAGGGCGAGAGCGGTGAATGGTGCGGAATGCGCCCGAGCTTCACCACGTCGCGCACCCGGATATTGGCGTCGGTCATCGCGTGTTGTTCGACGAACGCCACACGCTGCGCCAGCTTTTTCCTGGAAAGCGACGCGATATTCTTGTCATCCAGCAACACGCTTCCGGCGTCCGGGCGGCGCAGCCCTGCGAGAATACGCAGCAGTGACGATTTCCCGGAGCCATTCGGGCCGAGCAGCCCGAGCGTCTGCCCCGTCGGCACGCTCAACGACACGTTATTCACGATGCGCTTTTTACCGGCCGACCAGCTGATGTTTTCCGCGCGGATGCTCATGCGAATCTCCTTGAGCGATACAGGATCACGGCAAAGAATGGCACGCCGACCAGCGCGGTCACCACCCCTACCGGCAGGCTTTGCGGCGCGATAAGCGTGCGCGAGGCGATATCCGCCAGCACCATCAGGATGGCGCCCATCATCGCGCAGGCGACCAGTAAACGGCGATGCAGCGGCCCAAAGAAATAGCGCATCACATGCGGCACGACCAGCCCGACAAAGCCAATCGACCCCGCCATGCTGACGATAGCGGCGGTCATCAGCGCCGTTACCGCGAAAAGGATCAGCCGCACGTAACCGACCGGAATGCCGAGCGAAGCCGCGGCATCATCGCCAAAAGTAAACGCGTCCAGCGCTTTGGCGTGATACAGGCAGACCACCAGCCCCACGGCCACCACGGCCAGCACCAGCTGAAACTCCGGCCAGCGAACGCCACTAAAGCTGCCAAGCAGCCAGAACATCACGTCGCGCGCCTGCTGGGCGCTGGCGGCGGTGCTGATGGTATAAGCAGTAATGGCATTAAAGAGCTGCGAGGCGGCGACGCCCGCAAGAATGGTGCGTTCGTTGCCGCCGCGCGCGCCATTGGTCAGCAGCGCGACAAACATAAACGCGGCGAAGGCGCCGGTAAACGCGCCCACTGAAAGGGACACCGCCCCGCTGCCTATCCCGAGCACCACCACCGACACCGCGCCGGTAGACGCCCCGGCGGAGACGCCGAGCACATAAGGCTCCGCCAGCGCGTTTTTCAGCAGGCTCTGTAACACCGCGCCGCAGATGGCGAGACCGGCGCCGCTACAGGCGGCGACCAGCGCCCGGCTGAGCCGGAAATCCCAGATCACAGTTTCATGGATGCGGTTAAGCGGAACAGCCGTCAGCCCGAGTTTGTTGGTGACTGCCGCGAAAGTGGTGTGCAGCGGAATGGAAAGCTCGCCGATGCCCACGCTCAGTGCGATGACCAGCGCGAGCACGACGACCGACAGCGCCAGCATCAGCAACGCCGGTAGCCGGTTGGCTACCGTTAAAGACGTGCCAGCCATCAGTTGAGCCCGAGCTTCTCAAGCTGCGCGGCAACCTGTTCGGCCCCGTACAGCGTACGTATGGTCGGGTTCATCGCCTGGCCGTCCATCACCACGATATGGCCTTTTTTCACGGCATCGAGCTGGCTGACCGCCGGATCGCTTTTCAGGAATTTGATTTTTTCTGCGGCGTTATCGAGCGCCCAGCGGTTGCGGTCGAGACTTGAAACCACGATCACATCCGGATTGGCGGCGATAATGCTCTCCCAGCTCAGGGTCGGCCACTCGCTTTCAGAGGTAATGGCGTTATGGCCGCCGAGCAGGCTGGCGATATAGCCTGAAGCGCTGTTTTTGCCGCCCACGTAGGCATCGGAAGACGGTGACGCGCTGGAGAACCAGAAGAGATAAGAGAGGTTTTTATGCCCGTTGCCGAATTTCGCTTTCAGGGCGGCTTCGCGCGCTTTGAACGCGTTTGTCAGCGCTTCGCCGCGCGCCTCGACGTTAAAAATGGTCGCCAGATCGTTGATTTCTTTATAGAGCAGAGTCATATCCCACAGCTGTTTGCGGCTGCCGTAGATGTCACCGGTGTTTTTGGTGGTGGCGCAGACGCCAGGAGACAGGTAGCTGTTCACGCCGACCGCCGCGAAATCTTCACGTTTGGCGACTTTGCTGTCCGGGCCCAGCAGCAGCGGGAGCTGGGCTGCGACGAAATCCGGGTTCTGCGCGAGGATAGACTCAAGGGTCGGGATCTCAACCGTGAGCAGTTTGACCTTTTCATTCTGTTTAGCGAGCTGCGGCAGTACTTTGGTCGGCCAGAAGGCGCTGGCGGCCATTTTATCTTCGAGACCCAGCAAGAGCATGATTTCGGCAGTGTTCTGGCCGAGCGCCACTACGCGCTCCGGCGCTTTGGTGAAGGTCATTTTCATGCCGCAGTTATCTATCGTCAGCGGATACTGCGTGGCCCAGGCGGGCACAGAGGCGGCGCAGAATAAGCCGAGCGCCAGGGCCTTTTTCACTAAAGCATTCATCAACATCAACCTTAAAATGTCGCGTTACCGCCGCGTAACGGCCTGAAATCGTCACGTGAGGCATCAATTAGAATTTGTATTATGTAAATGAAAATCATTCTTAAGACGAGGACTTATACCGGTACGCCTGAGCGAAGTCAATATGGGCTTCCCTGCCCTTTTCGCCGGGGTGACGTTGCCAAAGACCGCGTAAATATGTTTTATGAGAGCCTTCATTTTTCTGAACAGTAATGCGGTTTTCATGTCCACAGATGCGTCACACGCCGCCAGGCACACCTCTCCTTATTTACTTTCTGCCAGCCAGCTGGTGTTTAACATCGGCTTTTATGCCGTGGTGCCGTTTCTGGCTATCTATCTGCGTGACGATATGCTGCTCTCCGGCGGGCTTATCGGCACGATCATCGGGTTGCGTACCTTCTCGCAGCAGGGCATGTTTCTGTTGGGCGGCGCGCTGGCGGACCGCTACGGTGCGCGCGCCATTATCCTGTGCGGCTGCGTGGTGCGCATCGCCGGCTATCTTTTGCTGGCGCTCGGCGGCTCGCTCTGGGAAGTTGTACTCGGCGCGTGCCTGACCGGCGTGGGCGGCGCGCTCTTTTCGCCGTCGATTGAATCCCTGCTGGCGCAGGCCGGGACGCGAAGCGAAGCCGAGGGCAAACGCAGCCGCTCTGAGTGGTTCGCGCTCTTTGCGGTGTGCGGTGAACTCGGCGCTGTGCTGGGCCCGGTGCTCGGCTCGCTGATGGCGGGTTTCGGCTTTAAGCTGATGGCGCTGGCGGGCGCGGGCGTGTTTATCGCCGCGCTGATCGTGCTGTTTATCATGCTGCCCCGCACGCCGCATCGCGACGGCCCGCTGCATATCGTGCCGTGGTGGCAGACGTTCCACCAGCCGCGCTTTGTGGCGTTTATCGTCGCCTACAGCGCCTATCTGTTCAGCTATAACCAGCTTTATCTGGCGCTGCCGGTGGAATTACGCCGTTCGGGCAGTAGCGATGCGTCGCTTGGCCCGCTGTTTATCCTCGCCTCGCTGCTGATAATCGTCTTGCAGTTGCCGCTGGCACGCGTGGCGCGCCGCTTCGGTGCCGCGCGAATGCTGCCGCTCGGCTTCGGGCTGCTCGGCGCATCGTTTATCAGCGTGGCGCTGTTCGCGCCGTTCGCCCCGCCGGACGGCTGGCTGCGTCTCCTGCCCGCTGCGTGCATGGTGACGCTGCTGACGCTCGGGCAGATGATCATCGTGCCGGTTGGCATGGATCTTGTGCCCCGTTTTGCCGCCAACCGTAATCTGGGCGCGCATTACGGGGCGCTGGCTTCAATGGGCGGCGTGGCGGTGCTGACCGGCAACTTTCTGCTGGGCGATGCGCTGGATAACGCGCTGACGCCCGCGCCGCAGGCGGCGGTGCCGTGGCTGCTGCTGGCCGTGTTTCCGCTGTGCAGCGCGCTGGCGATGGCGGTGCTCTGCCGCTGTTACCCACCCAGAGCGTAAAACCCGCGCTGGCTCACGTTTTTCAGGAGGATATATTGAGCCGGTGAATAAAAATGCTAAGGTGAGATGACTGGATTGTCACTGCTGCGGCAGGCAAAACCTGATTTCTGGCGTTCGCCGGGGATCAGGTTTTTTTGTTTCCGGGGTTCGGATGAAGATAGCCAAAGTACTGAATAACAATGCCGTATTTGTGCTGGATGCGCACGGACGCGAACAGGTCGTGATGGGCCGCGGCCTGGCCTTTCAGAAGCGCGTGGGCGAAGAGCTGGATACCACCCGTATTGAAAAGGTGTTCGCGCTGCAAAGCGACGAGCTGGTGCGTCGCCTGGGCGAGCTGCTGGATCAGATCCCGCTGGAGGTGATGACCACCTGCGATCGCATCATCGCGCTGGCTGCCGAACGCTTAGGCCGCCTGCAGGACAGCCTGTATGTCACGCTGACCGACCACTGCCACTACGCGATTGAACGCCAGAAAAAAGGTCTGGCTATCAAAAACGTGCTGCTGTGGGAGATAAAACGGCTCTACCCAAAGGAGTTTGCGCTGGGCCAGGAGGCCCGCGCCATGATTGCACGACGGCTGGATGCCGCGCTGCCGGAGGATGAAGCCGGGTTTATCGCGCTGCATCTGGTAACGGCGCAGCTTAACAGCGAAATGCCCGAGGTAATGCATGTCACCCGCGTGATGCGGGAGATCCTGCAACTGGTGAAGTATCAGCTTCAGCTGGAATACGATGAAGAGTCGCTGAGCTATCAGCGTTTTGTTACGCATCTGAAGTTTTTCGCCCAGCGCATGTTAACCCGCACCGTGGTGGAGGATGACGATCTTTCGCTTCACTCGGCGGTGAAAGATAACTATCCGCAGGCCTGGCGTTGCGCGGAGAAAATTTCGGGTTATCTCAGTAAAAGCTATCAGCGTGAGCTGACGGCGGAAGAAATCATGTTTCTCGCGATCCACATCGAGCGGGTACGAAAAGAAGGGCGTTAAGCCCCGGCCTGCGGGCCATCAAAAACGGATTGTGACTGCTTCCGGCAGGCAAAACCTGAGCGCGGTATCCCGGTTAACGGGGGGCCGTTCTCGGGTTTTTTTATTTTTAAAACTCAGTTAACGCATTGAAGGAAAACGGAATGGACTATCAGGCATTAGCACAGGATATTCTCGCCCGCGTCGGGGGAAAGGAGAACATCAGCAGCGTCATCCATTGCGCCACGCGTCTGCGCTTCAGGCTTAAAGATAACCACAAGGCGGACGCGCAGGGGCTGAAGGCAAACCCGGGCGTTATCATGGTGGTGGAGAGCGGCGGCCAGTTTCAGGTGGTGATTGGCAATCATGTGCATGATGTCTGGCTGGCGGTGTGCCGTGAAGCCGGCATCGCCGAAGATACGCCTTCCTCGCCAGACGACGCGCCGCGCGGTACGCTGTTTGCACGTCTGATTGATATCGTTTCCGGGATCTTTACGCCTTTTATCGGCGTGCTGGCGGCGTCGGGCATCCTGAAAGGGCTGCTGGCGATTGCGGTGGTCTGCGGCTGGCTGAACACCGCCAGCGCCACCTATAAAATCTGGTTCGCCGCCAGCGACGCGCTGTTCTTTTTCTTTCCGCTGGTGCTGGGCTACACCGCCGGGAAAAAATTCGGCGGCAACCCGTTTATCACGATGACTATCGGCGGCGCGCTCACCCACCCGACCATGATCGCCGCTTTTCAGGCCAGCCAGCAGGCGGGCGCGCTGGCGGATACGTTTCTCGGTGTGCCGGTTATCTGGTTTAACTACAGCTCATCAGTGATCCCGATTATTTTCGCGGCGTGGATGAGCTGCTGGCTGGAGAAACAGGGCAACCGGCTGCTGCCCTCTTCCGTCAGAAATTTCTTTACGCCGCTGCTCTGCCTGGGCGTGACGGTGCCGCTGACGTTTCTGCTTATCGGCCCGCTTGCGACCTGGCTCAGCCAGATGCTGGCGCATGGCTATCAGTTTATGTATGCCTTCGCGCCGTGGCTGGCGGGCGCGGCGGCTGGCGCACTCTGGCAGGTCTGCGTGATTTTCGGCCTGCACTGGGGGCTGGTGCCGCTGATGGTCAACAACCTGGCGGTACTGGGCCAGGACTCTCTGCTGCCGATGCTGCTGCCGGCAATCATGGGCCAGGTCGGCGCGGCGCTGGCGGTCTTTCTGCGAGCCCGCGATGCGCGCCAGAAAACGCTGGCGGGCTCGGCGGTCACCGCCGGGATTTTCGGTATTACCGAGCCTGCGGTCTATGGCGTCAACCTGCCGCTGCGCCGTCCGTTTATTTTCGGCTGCGTGGCGGGCGCGGTCGGCGGCGCGATTGTCGGTTTCA
>NZ_CP017663.1:0-109007 GCF_008932145.1 Cronobacter sp. JZ38 | reverse complement strand
CGAACTCCCGGGGGCAATACTCCAATTTGCTTCCTTTGTATGTTCAGCTTAAGACCCTTGCTTTTGCCGACTAAAGCGCTCATCCAAAATGGCACTCCAACACTAATAGCAGGCCCGGCACCCGACATCCATCGCTGAGCGGTTTCCCCTGCGGCACTTGAGCCGATCCATCCAGATGTAATCGTCATTGCATTGCCTCTTTCAACTCTTTAACTTCGCAACGAAGTTCTTTTACCGCTTCAACCAACATGCCTATCACGCCGTTATAGTTCAGACGGAGACGCTCTTCTTGGCTGGCGTGATCGATGTCAGATGTAACCAGCTCAGGCTGAACCTCCTGAACTTGCTGAGCTACTAATCCGGCTGATTGAGTGTACCCATTAATGTCCTGCAGCTCATAAAGCACACCATCAATCCTCTCCAGCTTATCAAGTGCGCCATTGATCTTCTTGATGTTACGCTTACTACGGCGGTCAGAACGGATATACACATCATTGAAGCTGCCATTGCCACTACAGTTCCAAGTTCCATCGCTACCCAAATATGCATAAGCGTCGGTGCCATTGGCAGTTCGCGATTTGTTAATCATGTAGATGCCAAACTGCGAATTGCCTAACCCGCCAAGGATATAATGTCGATCGGCATGTTCCTGACGGACAATAGGGGCTGCTGCAGCATTGCTTACTGCGGCATTACCCTCGACAGCAGTCCCGGTTCTCATGTTGATCCAAGAGTTGCTTTGAGTCGGTACTGTAATCTTGTTGTTAACTGCAAGCGTTCCCCCGATCGAAACTGAGTGCTGCATGGTCACGTTGCCGCTTGTATTGCTCCAGTAAATCGGACGCAAGCCGTTCCAGCTGCCTTCTTGATCGCCTGAATTAGTCAGGAGGAAGTAAGTGTTTGCCCCATCATTTCGCATGAATGAGCCAAAAGACCCGTACTTAATGCGGAACCCATCGGGGTTGGTTGCAACAACAGGCCCACTAACCTGGCCGCCTGATGATGACAATGCGCCTATATCGGCAGGGGTCGGCTTAAAACCTTGGTGATAAACTGCATTGTCTGAATAGGCCAGTACACCATTGTCCTTCAGCTGTAAGTATTTCGCTGACTTGGTGTTATTTAAAAACACATCAGATGTGCCCGAACCAACAATAGCGTTGGACTCACCATTGCCGATAAGAGTTAACGTACCTCCGGCTTTAAAATTTCGGTTGGTATAGACCTCAGAGCCATTCAATTGCAGAGTGGTATTCAATAGGTAGTTATGCAAAGTAAGCACATCATCTGCGCCACCATTCCCCATATACCAACGCAGGGAATTATCCTCACTACGACCACGAATATATAGCGCCTGGCTTGCGGATGCTCTTTTGAGTATCAGTGCTTCCGCATTGGCATTGATAATGACCTGTCCACCAATAGTGCCCCCAGAAGTTGGGTAGGCGCCAATATCTGCAGGTGAAGGCTTGTAGTTAGTGGTATAAAACTGCTCATACTCACTCTCAAAGCCAGATGAGTCTCTGGATGAGCGATAAAAAAGCCCGCCATTTCGATATTTCGCCATCAACTGGAATGAGGGGCAGCTGCCAGTGTTCATGTTGAAATGAGCGATCGCCACTGAGTCACCGGAGCGTTGGGCGTTATAAAGACCCGTTTTGGCATTCCAGGCCACACCAGCTTCGCCAGACACTGTTGCTGTAAGTCCAGCAGAGACAGCACCTACATCATCTGCATTCAAAGCCAGGTCACTAGTGCCGTCAAAAGCCTTACCTGCAATTTTACGTGCAATCTGCAATTTGGAGGCACTTGCGGCATTGGCACTTAAACCCAGGTAACGAGTGTCAAAGTTTGAGTAATCGCCAGGCAAAAGGCGACCAGGCGCGTAAAAATCTCCATTAGTGCGCCAATAAAAGTTCTGCCCCTGAGCTGTTTGATCAATAAGCTGGAGCGTCCACTGCATCGAGTTAACAAGCCAGCCAAACGAACCGGCCCAGGAATTGCCTCCATTGGTAATTCGCTGTTTAGCTAAAGGGTGATACTCAGACGTGCCACTGGTTGTGACGTCATTGTAAAAAGCAGCCTTAGAACCGTGTTGATCGACAAACATGACAGAGCCGGTGTAATCGGCCGTAACTTCTTTGTCGAACACCCCCTGCCCTTGTAATTTAATATCTCCGCCTGAAGTCACTGTGCCGCTTTCATCCGCAAAGATGAAGCTTTTGATAGTGCCCATATAAGCACCGTCAGGCGGGCTAGCTACTGCTTCAGACAAAACACCCATATCGTTGAGACGGCAGCCAGCAACTTGAATGTTCAGCAATGTGTTGTTAGTCCTGGCGGTAAACTTCAGGTAAATATCATAATTGTTGTCACCGGTATCGACAGTACACACACCCAATACAGAACGATTCGAGTAATTGTACGCAACGCCCATTACACCGGTCGGCGAACCATTGCCGGCGCGGAGAATTACTGTTGCCGCGCTGCACTGCTCAAATGTCCCTAAATCAAAACCGCTGCCGCCCCCAAGATCGATTCGCATCGTGGAGCCATCTTGGGGGAAATAACCATTTGCTACTTTGATCCAACCAACAGTGCCACTTGGAAGAGGGTTTATCGCCTTCGTAGCCCCCTTTGTCGCCCCGATAGCGGCGAGAACATCATCTGCACTGGTCTTTGAGAGGACATCACGCATAGTGGCCGTGAGCGGCGTGAGAGCAAATTTATTTTGACCTGCCAGATACATCATCTGATCGGCAGAGGAAGCCTCCCCAATAGAGGTAATAGAACTTAGAATTTCGCTATGAGGCTCGTTTCCATCGAGCATATCGGCTGCCAATGCCTCCGCTCGCTGCGCCGCTGAAGTTGCTTTGGCTTCAGAAGCGGCTGCGTCGCTGGCCTTATTAGTGGCCAAATCAGAGGCAGACTCTGCTTTGGCTTGGGCTTGCTTCGCAGCCGCTTCCGCCAAGGATGCGTTTGCATAGGAGGTGGCAGCAGCAGTTTCAGCATCTTTAGCGCCGTCTTCTGACTTTTTGGCGTTCATCTCAGCCGAACTGGCTGACGACTCGGAATGCGCCGCTGCCGCCATAGACTTCGCAGCGTTTGATTCTGAAATTTTTGCTGATTCAGCTGAGGCTGCAGCCTCCTTAGCGACAGATGATGAGGCAACTTCTGAGGCCGATGCGTTGGCCTCACTGGCCTTCGCTGCAACCTCTGATGCAGCAGCATTACTTGCAGCTTGGGCTGCTTTGGAAGCGGCGCTGAGTGCGTTATTTTCAGCCTCAGAAGCAGTTATAGCGGATTGGTTAGCTTTAACAGATGAGCTATCAGCCTCAGCGGCCCGGGTCTCTGCAGCAGCACTTGATTCAGCTGCGTTGGCGGCGCTTTTAGATGATTTCAACTCTGAGTCGGCAGCATTTCTTTCGGAGACACCCGCCGCAGCTTCAGCAGACTTTGCGTTAACTTCCGAACTAGCAGCCGCTGAAGCTGCGGCGATTGATTGTTCTGCAAAGTGACTAGCTTTGCTTTCCGACTCGGCAGCATTCTTTTCAGATGCTGTTGCGTTCATTTCAGACGTTGCCGCTGCGCCTTCTGAAGCTGAGGCTGCTTTTTCAGATTTCGAGGCGTTCGTTTCTGAGGTAAGCGCTGCTTTCTGAGACAACAAGGCAGCTGTTGCGCTAGAAGTAGCGGCAGATGCTTGTGCGGCCGCATTCAAAATTGCTTCCTGATTTTCGGTAAACCAGGCCATTGCATCTTCATGCTCAGTCACTATCTGGCGAAGCGATTTTAACGTAATATTGGTTCCGTCTTCTGCCAGAAGCTGTGCCTCTTGCCCGGATGTGAGCCATGATCTGATTACACCAGAGTCGATGTTCATGCGCTGAAGCTGCGCAGCAAAACGTGCCGAAAACTGGCTTATGTCACCCTGATAAGTTGTGATGATACGGCATGGCAAATCAGAGACGCTCTCACCCGTATACGGCTCTACGAGCGTAAGAGATGTATCCGACTCGACTGACTTGATTTCGTATGGCTCACCTTTTCCGCCAAGCAAAATCATGCCTGGTAATACGCCATTTTCTGTCTTCGCCCAGTTGGTACCGACACCAGAAACGGAGTCTGATCCCTCGACTAGCGATTTTGTACCTTCCCTGTACCACATATTTTCTCCTTAGTGCGTCAGCAATCCTTGCCTCAGCGGTTACGTTACGCTCCTGCGCACATTACAAATGTAGGTAGATGGTTACCTATTTTTCAGAAAGTATCAACTTAAAACCCTCTGTTTTATAAAGCTTTAAAAATACCCTCCCCCATCCTTCACGGAGGAAGGCATTAGTTATAATTGTCCGATCCTTACTCGTAGAACGTTGTTATCGTCGTATACGTCTGTTCGAAGGTTGTTCATAACGACTCGACCATTCCCACCGCTATTTCCGTTCATTTCAAAGTTTCCAGACTTTGAAATTCTCCAACCGGTGCGGTTCGCAACGTAGTTTGTTGACTGCATATCGCCGATTTTCGCGTTACTGATTGTGCCGTCTTTAATATAAGCACCGCTCATGTAAGCCACGCTGTTCTCGATGACAAACGGAGTTGTGATCTTGCCATCGACTGAGTTGACCAAACCAAACCTATCAGCGCGAATCAGGAACTGAGAAAGCCCTGTTCCGTCGATCCCCAAAGCGATCCCAGCTGCGTACTTCTGGCCGCCAGCCGTCGATGTTTCCATCTTCAACGTCCAGGAGGCGGAAACCTTAGCGTTCACATCAGCTACCGCCTTGGAGGTCTGCTGGACGGTGGATGAGACCGAATCAGCTTTAGCACTGACCGTATCAACACGCTTACCCAGAGCTGTATCAGCGTTTGCTCGTGCCGTCTGCTCGGAAGTGACCGAAGACTCGATTTTCCCGGCTCGGGTCTCAAGCGCGCTAATGTCGCTGGCCATTGCCGAATCAGCATCCGTCCTTGCCTTAGTCTCCGTTGCAACAGCAGCTTTAATATCTGCGGCAGTCTGGGTTTTCAGAGACGTGATCTGGCTGCCCAGCGCAGTGTCACCATCGGTGCGAGCTTTGGTTTCAGTGGCTACAGCCGCTTTGATGTCGGCGGCAGTTTGCGTCTCCAGTGAGCTAATCTGGCTGCTTAGAGCTGAGTCACCATCCGTTCTCGCCTTGGTCTCAGTGGCCACCGCAGCTTTAATGTCGCTGGTGGTCTTCGTTGCCAGCGTGTCCACTTTTGAACTGAGCGCGGTGTCGCCGTCTGTACGAGCCTTTGACTCCGTGGCGATCTGAGCTGTCACATCGTCATTCACCTGCGCGCTCAGCGCGGTAATTTGGCTGGACAGGGCGCTATCTCTATCAGCACGAGTTTTAGCCTCAGCTGCAATCTGGGCTTTTACGTCCGTGTTAACCTGAGATTGCAGATTGGTAACCTGCTTCGATAGGGCGCTATCAGCATCAGCGCGAGCCTGCTGCTCGGTTGCCAATGACGCTTTAACATCATCGTTTACCTGAGCTTTGAGCTGGGTTAACTGCGTTGAAACCGCTTCATCGGCGCTGGCGCGAGTCTCCCTTTCCTCCTGCAGCTGCGCGGCGATGTCATCACCAATCTCGGCTTTCATCTCATCAACACGTTTGGCCACCGACGAAACCGAGTCTGTCAGGACTTGCTGGCTGGTGTTTACCGCGGCATTAGTCGATGCCTGCTGCTTTTTGTCCTCTTCTTGTCGAAGAGCCAGATCGATATTCGCCTTAGCTGTTGCCTCAAGGCTGGAAGACCACTGAGCGGCAGACTTCTCGACGCTGGACACGGTTTGCTTCATTTCGTCAATGCTTGCCTGGCCGGAGTCAACGACCGACTGCATCGTGTCGACCTTCTTCCCGATCGCTTCATCGCCATCAATACGAGCCTGTTTCTCTTCAGCGATCAGCGTCTTGCTGCCGTCTAATGCTGCTTGAGCTGCATCAACGGTGCTGGCAACGGACTCGCCCTGCTTCTTCACTGTCTCTTGAAGAGCAACAACATTGGCAGTGGCATCGTCCACATCAGCAAGCGCCCGGCTGACTTTGTCGGCCGTGTCCTGAACGCTGGTCTTCAGGTCTTTTTGCTCTTTCTCCATCCCTGTGAAGGAGTTTTGCATGTCGATCACTGACTGCTTGACACCGGTGACGGACAGATCAATCTCATCGACCGCTTTATGAAGCTCACCTACGCTATCGTCGATTCTCTTACTAACCTCTTCAACAGCTTCTTTAGTCGCTGACTGGTCAATGTCAGCCAGAAGATCCTGCCCAAGCTCAGAAGAGGTGATTTTGTTCTTCAGGAACGACAGAACATCTTTGGTGGTAGCCTCAGTGCCGAGGGAAGAGTTTGGCTGGCTCAGCATTCCGCGCTTGTTTACTGCGCGCACCCAATAAAACCAAGTTTCGTCATCACCCAGCCCGCTATGGGTAAATGTCGTCGAGGCAACCGCCGCAATAAGAGACGCGGTGGTGAGATCGTTGGTGCGAGAGGCATAAACGTTAATCTTGTCGATGTCGATTGTGTCCGGCAACTGCCATGCCAGAACGTTGACGCGATAATCCCCGATCGCTGTGAGAAGCGTGGGCGCATCTGGTGGCGTCATCGTTCCAAGAGTGGTGTACACCATGGAAATCACGCTGGAACGTCTGCCCGTGGCTGAAATCGAGTACAGCTCGATGTCATACATGCCATTCTCAGCAGCGTTTAAAATCTCGAACTGCTCAGTCTTAACTTCTGTTGTAACCCAATTTTCAACAACATCGGAACGACGGTAACGCAGCACATACGAAGGTGACTTGCCCTCCCAACTCACCATCAGTTTTACCGAAAGGTTGCCGGGAGAAGATACATACGTGCCTTCGGTCACCTGCAGGTTTTCGGGGGGTGAGAAAGTCGGGTCGAGAATGGTCGTCTTCGACGGAACGAGAGTCGCCCCTTCATCGATAGCGATAAACTTCGTAGGGTTGTGCTGCACACCCACGATGTCAAAGGCGCCCTTCTCCTCATTCTGGTTAACGGCCAGCACACGCAGTAGCATTGGCTCCAGATTAGGCTCAATGACTGACCAGATCCCCATAATCGCTGGGTATTCTTCTTCAGTTAATGCCTTCTTGAAGGTGACAACAGTGTATTCACCAGCGCCTTCAATAAGGTCGCGATCAATCATCTTCCCTTTAGCACTCAGGAAAGAGACGGTATTCCCGGCTTTAGTCAGTTTTACAGAGGCGTCGAGTGTGATGCTGTTTTTGGTGTAGTTCACCAGACGCCCGGAATTTCGCTTCCCTGATCGGAATTTATCTTGTAGTTTCACCAGATCACCGGGCATGAGCAACGATGCGTCCATACCAGAGGTGAAGGTGACCAGATCTGTTTCCATGCGGTTGCTGTAAAGCGTCCAAAGCCCCACACGGTGAGCCTGGCCACGGCTTGTACAGCCGAAAGCTACTGATTCAGTTTTACGTACACCAAAACGCTTAATACCCTCTTCATCTTCAACGTACTCGATGTTCTGCTTGTACAGGTCTTCTTTGTCGTTGTAGGTGATGAGAGCTACAGTTGCGCGGTCTTTGCGGGAAGAGCCTTTGTAGGATACTTTGCCAATGATGTTCGCGGCACTGAACTGCATGACCGGGCTACCTGGGCTATCCTGCATGATGTTAACCATGCCACCAGCCCAGAAAATCATTCCCCGGAAAGTCGATACAATGTCCTGAAGAACCTTATACGCCTCACCGCGTGAGTTAATTACGGTGTTAATTGCGAAGCGCTTCTCCTTGCCCCCGAATCCATCATTAATCAGCTCATCGCAATAACGCCCAATCTGGTAAAGCTGGCCGATGTTGATCATTGATTCAGTGACGTACTCTCCCAAGCCATAGCGCTTACTGGTGAGCAGGTCGTACAAAATCCAGGCAGGGTTTTCAGATACCATTAAACGGAAGGTTCCATCCCAATCTCCCGAATACGCACCAAGCTCCGGGTCATAGTTGGACGGAACGCGGATTTCCATACCCGAGACCAAGTAGGAACGCGCCGGCACAGAATTACCAAATTGCTGCGAGTCGATTTTAAGACCAACAAGCGCACTGTTTGGGTAGTTAAGTTTTGTGCTGACGATTTCACCGTACTGACTGAGCCAGGTCTGATCCTGGATATAGTCAGTGGTGCTATCAGCGGTCACGCGGCTTACGCGAATGCGATAGTTTGAGCCTGGCTTTGGCAGGTCAAAGAGATATTCACGATAGTGTTTGCCGCTGGACTTTTTGCTCAGCGTAACGACATGTGAGGCATAACCTTGCGGTTTAATTGGCTTAAACGAGGTAGTGCCGTATGCGATCTCAAACTGGAATTGAACTGTCGTACCGTGGGTGTCGCCCGACTTCCGATCCGTTTTGGTCAGTTTCGGGAACATCATAATGACGCGCACCTGGTCAGAGTCATCGTTGTCGATCTGAATGGTACGAGGGGTAGACAGCTTGATTTGGACGCCAACATCATGCGGTGTTTCAACCGCATCAAAGCCCTCGATCACTGCCTGGTTCTGGGTTCCATCACGAAACCACCAGGTAACCCCATTGAAGTTACTGGTGCCGTCCGGGTTTAGAATTGGGACATTGTCGAGGAAAATTGACTGGCCGCCATTGATCAATCCACCAATCTTTCCCTCACCAAGAAGGTCAAGGATTGATGCGAGTGATCTCGACTGAACATTATCTTTGTCTTCAACAGGCGTGCGCGCGGAACCGCCGCCCTTTTTGCCACCGCCAGAACCAGCGAGCAGGCGTCTTTCTTTAACAGTTGCCACCGAAAATCTCCCTTTTTGGTGCAATTTATGTGTGATCGCTGGCATCATGCCGGCGCTTGGCTGGGCATCAACCTCCTGTCAATGCCCAACTGTTTTACTTAATCAACCTTAGCCACCACCGCAAACGTCTAAGCCTGGCGTATTGGTAATGCACTAAAGCATCTGCTCAACTGACATCTTGACGCTTACAATCTGGGAGCCTACTAAAATCTCTTTACCGTAAATGAGCTGTACGGGGTTGCCTTGAGATACTGTATTTTGCGGCCCATCAAAGTAGTACGAGTCTTTATTGTCAACGGTCTTCATTTTATTTGATGGCTGCTTGGACAAGAGCGCTGCAACACCACCGAAGGCCATAGCAAAACCAGCAGAAAACATCGCCAATGAAGCACCACCGGTTACTGACGATGCAAACACTGCCACAACCATCAAAATAACACCAACAACAACCTGAACCGCACCGACAACTTTTGATCCAGAGCCACGATAAATTGGTGTGATTCTGATGGATTTCATGCTGCCGTTATTTTCCATTTGGAACTCAGCTTCACTCATATCGTAGACTGCACCATCATGACGCTCGACGGAAATATGATACTTCTGATATTTCTTAGCGTTCATCTTCATCCAGGTTACGAGACCAGGGCGATTACAGTCAATAATACTTACTGCGCGCCGGACAGTATTAGCAGCAACGCGATGAACCTTGCCAAAGTTTTTACCTAAAACTCCACCTAATTCGACAGTGACAAGTTCAGGCTTATCCATAGCCATTTCACTCATTGTCTTCCCTCACATTAAATCCTTGTGTCTCAAATGGTGCGTAGTGTGCTTTTCGTACATCCCGCCGTAAATTGCTTTACAGCTCAATCTATCCATTTGATGATGCAATATCATACCATCGCCAATGTAAACTGCACAGTGATCAGGAACTTGCGATGCTAACTGCATGAAGAAAATGTCGCCATTTTGACGTGGGGTGCCCGGTGGCAATCTTACAAGATCCTGCGACTGGAAGTTGTCGTTTAAAATATCAACCCCCTTTTCCCACCACGATGGGATATGCAACTCAGGGCAGACGCCAATAGCCACATTTTTCTCACGCTTTAAATAATCTCGGCACAGCAACCAGCAATCAAATACCCCAAATGCGTACGGCCTTCCCTCATAAGGCATTTCAAATCCAGATGGCTTGATCACATTTACATCACTAAAACGATACTCTGCATCAATTTCAGGATTGTAGTTTTTGCTGATGTTGATAATAAACCACGGCAACTCTGATGCTTCACAGCCAGACATATCTGCCTCAGACGCCTGATTATCCTCGTCAGTATGCGAATGCCAAACACCCACCACCTCGCCAGCTCTCTCAGCTGCAATTTGGTCTTCAGCGTGCATGACAAAATAGTTTTCAGGATCATCAGCCACGTTTCGGCATAGAATTAACTCATACTTGTTCGCTCTTGTATTAACAAGCAGGCCGCAAGCTTCATTCGGATATTCCTGTAAAGCGGCAAGGCGCATAGCGCCAAGCAGCTTTTCATTTATCATTTCATTCTTCATCATGCGCGGTTTGCTCCGGGGAACCCGCCAAACGCAATGATGCCGTTGGCAAAGTAATTAATCCGAGCACGGCACGATGACAATCGTTTGGTGCAATAGTCGGCGCTGGCCAGTTTGGTTGGAGCGTCATTTTTGTCAAAGTAGGGGCCGGTATAACCGCACTCAGCGCTTCGATACTGCCACTGGCATGAGTTTTTGACGATCTGGCGGTTGGGTAGCATAACCCCCATCAGATCGAAGGCTGAGGCAAGCTCAAACTCAACAATCTCCCGATCCTCAAAAGTCTTCTGGTCGATGTACCACATCTCATCGGCAAAATGCTGGTTCGCGTCAGCTGTTGGGTTGCCCTCAGTAAAGTTGGCAGCATCTAAAAATCGAGCGAGCGTGACTCGACGAATCAGCTTACAGCCGATCAAATCCTCATTCGACTGCACTTCAGCCGAAATAATTCCATCGAGGTTACTCACCTGCAGTTTTGGTCGCGGTAATTTGCCCTGGCCATTTTTATCGAAACCAGATGCCGCAATTGGCCATGGTTTATAGGTTACCCCCTGCCAAATAATTGGTTCGGAAAGTTCGTTGGTGCCTGCATGAAAATACAGCTTCCCACCGCTGGTAGTTACTGACATATCCAGCTCAAACACTTCAATCAGCGCACTCGGTTGGAGCGACTGAATACTCGATGCAATAGTTTCCATTTTCTGTCTTCATCCTTGAAGATTAGCCCCCATCCTTGGGGGCTTTAATTACTCAAATACCTGGCGGAAAGTTGTGGTCAAGGTCGCGTACCCTCGTGAGTTTTTGACCTTATGACTATCGCTCACCACGACAACCTTCTGCCCGTTTGGTGAAGTCCAGTTAAATGACTCCACCCCGCCGCGCGCATACAGGAAGTCATCGATCTCCTGCATCTCAGCTCGTGTACCCTGAAATTGCAGATCCCAGCTGGATTTGCGCCAGTTCAAACCACTGGTTACACGTTGCTCATACCCCTCGTTGAAGGCGAGCCGGGTTACTTCCGGCTTCACCTCCTTCTCGGAATCAAACAACGGGAACCAGGTAAATGTCGTCCGTGACATTACCAACTCCTTATTTGCTTGTGCTACTTAACATGCCGCCCGGTCTGCTTTCGTCGGTCAGTGTGTCAAGCACGACCGCCTTAACTTTGCGAGCCATATCGTTCCACTGAGAGCCGTTGTCCGAGTTCTCAGATGACTTGCTGCTACCGTCACCGTAATTCTGAACAGTGATAGAAATCGCCACACTGTCGCCGCCAGCACCCTCGCCACCGCCAGTAAACGTCACCGGGATCGAACGTCCGTCTGGGAGTGGCACATACGCCTCTTTGTGACTGCCCTCGCCAAACAACGCCAGCTGCGGGGATGAAGCGATACCGCCTTTGGCATACTTTTTGAGAGGAACCACACCGTCTGGGCCGAACACCCCGCCCTTGGCGTGTGCCGTCACCTGGAACTGGTTGGCGTTTGGCTTGACCTGAAAACCTTTGGTTCCATCCTGTACCGTGCTGGCCGAGTTTCCTGTCCAACCGGCAGAGGACATCGCGCCATACGCAGATGATGCCAACCCCATAATGCTCGCGGCCGCCCCTACATACCCCATCCACTTATTGCCTGTAGCAGCGCCCAGCGCTGAAATCGTCGCACCGATCGCAGTTACAGCCGTGCTTGCTGACAAAGTGAATCCACGCGTTGCAGATGTCGCCTCTTGGGTAGAGGCTGCATTTTGCGTCACCGCGGTTGTCGAGTTTTTGGTACTGCCCGTCAATTCGTTGAATCCATCTTTCAGGCTTTTTAAACCTGATGACGCCAGATCCGATACGGATGTGGTCAGTGTCTTGAAGGATTTCTTCAGCCCATCAAAAATGCTGCCTGAGTCATTACCGGCGCTTGCCGGCGAGGACATTGCCTCAACTGGTGAACCTGATTGCTGGGATTTAGTAAAGCTCCCCACTAAAGCATCCTTGGCACCTGACAGCTTATCGCCCCAACTGGCTCCTGAGTTTGTACCCATGCCCAGCGACTGCATCAGCGGCTCAACAACCAGTGCCTTGGTGCTAACCTTCAACATTTCGTCAAAGATGTAATCGCCAAAATCAGCGATGCTGAACTTGCCTGTTTTGACGAACTCGGTCAGCTTATCAGTCAGATTTTCGAAGCAGCTCGTCCACACAGATTCCATTTGCGAGGCTACATCGCTGTACTCCTGCGCCAATTTCTGCTGGGACGTGCCAACCTCTGCAATAAACGCTTTATTTCGGCCAGCCAGCATTTGTGAGATTGCACGGTCGTACACCTCTTTCATGCCCTGGTCTTGAGCGTTCTTCGACTGACTCTGCAGGTAAGCCAGGCTTTCGTTAAACTTCTTATTCCACTCGGCCGCCGCAGACTGATAATCCGGGGTGTAGCCAGAGTTAACCACCTTGTTGGCCATCGGTGCGAACTTGGTGATGCTTTGCTCAGCAGCGTCTTGGTTCAGCCGCTTGGAGTAGGCGTCTTTGTTCTGATTGATGAACGCCAGCATGGTCTTTGCGTTGTCGATCATCCCCTTGGAGAGAGTGTCGCTCGGCACTGCGTTAGCCATCTCAGTCAGGTGCTTAGTGACTTCCTGAATGTTCTGGTCGAACTCAACGCTCGCTTTCGATGACAACCCCAGCTGGCCTGCCATCTGCTCCGCTTTTCCGATCCACGTCTCATTGGCTTTAATTGCCTTTTGACGCGCACTCTCCTCACGCTTAGCCGCTGATTCAGCGGATTTACCCGCTCGCTCAGCTGCGCGCTGGGCTTTTTGCTCATCCTTCAGCTTTGCCGCGGTCAGGATGGAAGAAATCTTCTCGCGCTGGTCTGCGGTAAGTTGCTCCATCTTGATGGTTTCGCCGTAGATAGATCGCAACTTCGTGTTGGCCTTCAGCTGGGCATCGCCCATCACAGCATCACCGGCAATGTCACGCATGATCGTACCGTCTGGGTTCATTCGAGTTTGCTTACCAGTACCGAGCTGGGAATTAACAAACAACGAGTTCAGACGATCATCTTGCTTTTTGGTACCGCCAACACCGGTGTAATAAGAGCCATCCAGCATCTGCAAGCCTTTGCCGGATTGCTCTCGGATGTTCTTGATCTGCTCTTGAAGCCCTTTTAGAGAATCTTGGGCAGTGCTGAATGCCTGAGATTGCCCATTCAGCTGCCCTTGAAGTCGGGAACGATCGCTTTCATTCAGGGCTGGGTTTTCCAGCAATTTGCTTATGCGAACAACTTCTTGCCCAAGGCTATCAACGATTTTCTGAGTCTTGTCTGCTCCTTCTAAAAATGGCTTCAGATGGGCATCTCGGTCGGCGGTGTTAATCGCTTCCAGCTGCGCACTCTTCTCAGACGGCGACATCTTCTGATCTTGAGAGAGAACGGTACGCTTGTTGCGCGCATCTTTCAGGGTGGTGGTGCTGTACTTCGCCATACCCGCTTTGATGCCATTGTCTACGTCTTCAAGGCGTTTGGTGACGATGTCTCGCGCCAGGTTCTCGTATTGAGCTTTATCCCCCATGCCGATGGTTTCTTTCAGCATTGTTGATTCGGCTTTGTTTCTGGCTAAACGTTCTTGAATAAGTTTGGTGTCAACGCCGGCACCAGAAATTTTGCCGCTCGATAGCAAATCCAGCGTCCGCTGATCCAGCTCGTTTTTGCGATCCAGTTCACTTGCGCGAGCAGTCATCTGAGAGCGCTGCGCCGCAGTCATTGCTTCCGGGATTTTACGAATCTCGGCAACAGTCTCCGCTGTTTTGTCTCTTAGAGAAGACATGACGGCAATCAGGCCACCTACCGCGACAGCGATAGCTGTAATGGCTGCGCCAACTGGATTTGCGACAACTACAGCTG
The DNA here is from genome assembly GCF_008932145.1 of Cronobacter sp. JZ38. Lineage (NCBI taxonomy): Bacteria > Pseudomonadati > Pseudomonadota > Gammaproteobacteria > Enterobacterales > Enterobacteriaceae > Cronobacter > Cronobacter sp. JZ38. The sequence goes on along the minus strand of NZ_CP017663.1, from coordinate 94,724 downwards.
AAAAAGCGAGCCAAGCGGTGCGAACCATCTTGATAGCTTCACCTACGCCAATGATCAGAGTCGCAGTAGTGCCGAACGTTCTGATTGAGGTAATGACTTTGCCAATTGCACCAATGGTTTTGGCTCCGGCTCCATTAACAACCTCAAATGCCTTTTTCAGACCACCGCCCATCTCGGCGCCAGCCGTGGCTACACCTGTAACAGTTCCTTTGAGAACCTTGAAGCCCACCATGCCAAGCGCGACCTGGCCAAGTGTCAACAGAAGCTCTTTGTTCCGCTCCGCCCACTTCGCCATATCCATCAGGCCATCCACAGCTTTGGAAAGCCCTTCTCCTAAGTCTTGCGCAAACACTTTGCCATCAGTGCTGTTCATGTAGGTGGACAGCTCTTTGAAAGCATTGGTGATTGAGTCGAGGTATCCTGCTTTACCAATGCGGTCGGCAAATAGAGTGAATGAGGTCTGTAGTTGAGCCAGCGCGCCAGTATAGGCTTGCATCAGATTCTCAGCTGAGCCACGGCTTTGTGCATCAAACCCCTGAAATAGCAGCTCTAATCCCTGCTTAGCTGAGACATTGCCGGTAGAAATCGCCTTGGTAAGTTGCCCCATGGTGACACCTGCAGAATCTGCCATTGCCTGCATCGCGGTAGGAACCGCTTCACCTAATTGCTGACGCAGCTCTTCCATCGAAATGACGCCCTTACCGGACATCTGCTGGATTGCCACAGCTGCGCGCTTCAACAACTCACTATCGCCACCAAATCGCGCCACAGAGTCAACTAAAGACTTTAGTGAGCCGTTGGCAGGATCGATGCCAGCTGACTTGAACTTAACGAACGCGTCAGTCAACGCTTCCATAGCGAACGGGGCAGTTTTAGCCATGTTCACGATGTAGTTCATGTCATTGGTAGCAGCCAATTTAGGGTTGGCCGCTTCTTTGTTCATACCTTCAAGCAAGATGCGCATCTTCTGCATCTGGGCAGCTGCTTCTACAATCGGCTCCTGCCAACCGAAAAGCATCTCCTTGACGGTGTATGCAGCATCACCAATTTCACCCAGCATGAAGATGTTGCCTTTCATACCGTCCATCAGCCCGCCGCTTGAATGGCGACCGCCACCACGACCAGATCCGCCACCAGAACCACCAGAACCACCGCGACCAGGGCCGCGCACATCAGCTCGCAGATTACCCAATTCTCTTTGGCGGTTAATGAGCGCATCCATCTCCGCCACGACCTTTTTCATCTGGGCGGCGGCTTTGGTGGACGATGCAGCCCAATTCTCCATTCGCTTGCTGGAGTTGGACAAACGGGTGTTCATGCCAGAGGTGGCTGTATTCGCCTCTTTAACTTCATGACCAAAGGATGAGGCGGCACGTCCAGCGTGATTAGCCCAATCAGAGAAGTCGCTCAGCTCAGACTGAACAGTCTGCAAGGAATGATGAAAACCCTTCGTAGCTTTGTCGGCTGCATCAATGCGTGTGGTGTAGGTTTTGAGGTTGGCATTGAACGCCACCAGCTCTTGTCTGGTGTCTCGCATAGCCTTTGAGACAAGCTCGAAACCGGCACCTAAGTCCTGAAGACCATTGGCGACCGATTCCAGCTTTTTGTCGAGCGTACCCAGAATCCCGGCGACGGAACCCAGAGAACGCTCAAGTGTTGCGATTTTTTGCGCTGGCTTTGTGGCCTTCTCGCCAAAACTGACCAGCAGTTTTCCCGCCCGGTCGATTGCCGCGGTGAACTTTTTATCGTCCAGCGACAGAATAAACTCTACGTTGTCAGACATTCCCTTGTCATCCTGCGCCAAAAATTTTCATCAGTTGCTCTTTGGCGTCGGGGTCTGCTTTCGCATAACTTGGATCGTAGACTTTATCGGTAACGACTGGTCTTCCAATACGGTGTTGCAAACCCTCCATGAACGCCTTGCCGCTATCCGCATCTGCCTGGGCGACTCTTGCCACCTGGAAACTACGGACATCCTCTTCAGCCCGGAGACGATCAATGTTTCGACTTAACATCCAAAACATGGCCAACGGCAGCTGGAGTAGTTCTCTTGGTGAGACGGCATAGTGAGCAACAACACGACTGAAATAGAATCCGAGATCGATGGAAACCGTCACCATCTGCCCGGACTCATCGCGGGTAATTACTTTGCTTCTTCACCGGCAGCTTTTTCGTTCTCTTCTTCAACAACTTCCATGGCGAAGGTGAACACCTGCTGCAGTTGAGGCAGCGACAGCTTTTCAAGTGCTTCAGGGGTAACGGTTGGCAGTAACTTCTGCACCAGATCCGCGTATGAGGTTACCTGGTCGGCCATAGACAGAGCGGAGAGATCCTTCCCTTCCATCTGCTTAATAGCGACGAACAGACCAACGGTCATTTCGACGATCGGGTATTTCTTACCGCCGAATTTGATTGCTTTTTGTGGAGGCGAGATTGCATCCAGATCGAGTAATTTGGTCATTTTAAAATCCGTTTAAATAAGAGGCTCGTCCTGAGCCTCTTTGGGTGTTACGCGACGGTGATTGCTGCCGAAGCAGTCTTCGCGCCGTCAGTGGTGGTGAAGGTGATCTGGGTATTACCAGCGGCCTTACTAGTTACCTTGCCGGTGCTATCTACAGTAGCTACAGCAGTGTTGCTCGATACCCACGTACCTGTTTTATCGGTGGCGTTGGTAGGTGCAAATACTGCGGCCAGCTGAGTAGTGCCGCCCACTGCAATATTTGCCGTGGTTGGATTAACAGCTACGCCAGTGACTGCGACAGATGCGCCACCAGCATTAGGCTTTGGGTTGGTCATGGTTCCCAGAATGCCGTCGTCGTCCGGGTATGCGTTGAAATCAACGGAGAACACGCGAACGTCATCGGATTTGTAGGCCATGGTGAAGTTACCCGCCGTTGCCGCCTTCGGCAGAGTCAGCACGAAGTCAGTGCCATCCTGCGGGGTCAGGATCAGTTCCTGAGCAACGTCAACGAGGTTGATGCCCTGAGCGGAGCTGATAGACAGGGTGTTTTTGTCAGCCGACATGGTTGAGCCAGGCATCAGATTGACCAGATTTGCCAGAACACTTTCGGCCAGCGGCGCGGTAACTTTTACGTTACGACCCTGCACCAGTTCAGAAATAGTGGTCTGACCCAGCTGGTCAACGGTGACTTTTAGGGTTTCAGTGGAAACCTCAACTTCAACGCCGCCTTTGGTGTAGCCAAGATCCTGGCCACCGAAAGACACTTTGCAAGCGCCTAATTTGATGTTTTTAACATGGGTGTTAGCCATTGTTTGCAAACTCCTTTTTGCATTAAGTGCCGCATTCCTTACGGCAAAAGTAATTATATAGCTATTTTTTACTTTAAAAAAGTAACCATTCAGCTATTTTAATGATGATTACACTGGATATGCTGCAAATTCGACGGGAATGCCAGCTTCGAACAGCGATCCATCATCCTGCGGGTAAATGATCGGCAGAGACAGAGGCTTAACATATTTAAACCGAATGCCCTGCACTTCTGTATCAAGCAGAGGCAAAACGACCATGATTTTGTTAGCTCTGGCCGACACTGCAGACAATGTTGGCTCTCTGATGATTACGGTAAAAACATCCTGATAAAAGCCATCAAGCTCGCGGTCAATGGCAATACCGGTATTGGGATTCACCAGCAAAATTCCGCTTTTGACTGAAGCCGGCATGTGATGCGCGAAAGTATCTTTACCAATAACGCCTAACTTCTTGTCCTGAAGAAATTTGGCAAACGCTTCAATAAACATGTCACCCCCTTGTGAATCCGGCCTTTCTTGCTGCTTCTTTCACAGCTTCCCTGAACCGTTTTTCGCCCATTTCAATCGCGCGCTCCATGTAGAGACGCCCTACTCTCGCTCGCATTCCCTCGATCGGGGGGTTGGTGACGCTCTTCATTCTTGACAATCGGCCAAGCCGGTAGTGATCGTTGTGCATGTAATCCGCATATTGCCCAACCGTCACGCCCGGATGTCCCTCGCGAGATGTTGCACCGGATACATACAACTCGACTTTCACCTCTGAGAAGTTATTGATTACGCGCGCGTAAATCGCCTTCTCCAGTGAGCCGGTTTCAATTGGCGCCATCGCTCTGGCCAATCGCTCCATCACCTTAGCCACCTTCTCCATGTCGCGAAGCAGGTAACGCTTAAACGCTTTTTGACGCTGATCGAGAGAATTGGCCTGGCGCCGTAACTTTGATGCGTCGTAACTCAGACCCATACGTTTGCCCCGACTTCCAGATGACCAGGGCGCCCACGAAGCCCCCAACGACGCTCTACGCTCGCCACCAGCAACTTAGTGCCAGACATCACCAATACGTCACCCAGCTTCACATCAGCAGCCAGGGGCACAATTAGCACAGCATTGAACGTCTCAACGTCAGCTTTGCCACGACTGCCAGAGCTATCAGCTCGTACCGACGACTGAACGACGCCTTCGGTAAAATTCACTACGCCTACTTTGGTGCTTCTCACAAACTGGTATTTCGACTCGCCATAGATGTTCATCCCACCTTTTCGATAAACAGCGAGTTCCGTTTGCCAGGCTACGTGCATATCCACCTCCATGTGAATAAACAACGCCAGCGCCATCCAACTGGTGCGGGTGCATCAATGATGACTTAAACCCTGCCCCCATGCTGGTGGTCACTGGCGCGAAATTTGACTACCGACGAACGATAAACCGGTTATTGGTATACTTAGCCAGCAAACGCCAGGTGGTTCTAGCCACCGTCTTAGGTGCGCTTTTACCGGTTCGGTACATATTGGTCGTCTCGCCAATCGACTCAGAGAGAATCCCATCTTCGCGCGCGGCAGCTACATCATTGCCGTTGGCAATTTCACAGGCTTCGTTTATCACAGCCAACATCACAGCGCGCTTGAAGACATCCGGGAAAGCGGCAAAATCTTCATCGCTCAGCTCATCCCAATCCACCATATCGACGCGGTACTGCCCAGCTGCGCCAAACGGCATTGTGGTGACATTCAGCATGTTTTGCGGTCGATCGTAATCGTCATAATCGATACCAAAGATACGACGAATTGAGAAAGGCATTGTCTTGATGCGATTTGTGGCCTCAATAAGACGCTTGCGCATCAAGCTGTCACCATCGGCAAGTAACGCATCCCCATTCAGCATGTCTATTGCCTGCATCTGGGCGTCGGCGATTGTGGCAAACGAATGTCGTGGAACCGCCAGCTCAAAGTCTGCCATCAGAACATAAAGCTGCTCAGAGAGGTGATTGATAGTGCCGTCATTGACCGTCAAGACCAAACGACGCAAATCCCGTTCACGATCTGCAAGCTGGTTGTACTCGGCTGGCACGACAACAGTGACGGACATCTGGCCAGCCTCAAACTCCACTGGTACATCTTCCGCAACAATGTTCGCCCGGCCGTCCTTCAGAGTGTACGTTGCGGAAGCCGCATCGAGCACATTGAGAGTGAATGACAGCGAAACATCTTCGCCGCTTTTAAACGTGCCGAGCTGAGCCATCATTCACCGCCCTGGGCTTTCACAATGCCTTCGATCATCTCAACGATGCCCTTGCCCTTTACGCCCAACTCATTTCCGATCTGTCGTAAACCGGCAATGCCTTCGCTATCAGCTACCGCTTCCAGCTCTTCGCGGGAGAACTTCGGATGTGTGCTTACATGGGCTTGAGTGGTCACTCGCTCCATACGCTCATTAACCGGCGCAGCGGTCTCTTTTACGCTGTCAGCGGATAACCCATGGCGTTCGCTATAAATCCCAGAAGGAGACACATTGGTGCCCTCAATGGTTTCTGCGCGCATAGATGAGCAAATGCGCTGCTGATCCACAAATGGCAGTTCTGATACAGAGATGCCATCTTCAAACTGGATGCCACACAGCATTCCGGTATAGCCTTTGAAGCAGGATTCGAGCAGTCGTACTTTTGCAGATTTCATATGAGTCCCTATAGAGGCCGATTAGACGGCCAAGTTATATTTATTCAGTGCCGGTGCCGGCATCGGTGGCAGCTGTAGTTGCGGCTGCAGCCACCTCAACTACCTCACCGCGCAGGGCGGCAAGCATTCGCTTCTGTCGGGCCTCACTCACCGGGCTGGTGGTAACACTATGCTCAAATGGCACGCCGAACATATGACCTGTGTAATCAGAGAGCGCTTCTTCAGTGATGCGTACTTTCTTGTCTGCCATGTTTACTCCATAAAAAAGGGCGGGCGACTGCCCACCCTTGCTAGTGATCGTTGATAGGTAGGTAACTACCTATTATTAAGATTAAATCTTAACGCCTTTCAGCGCCGCGATCGCTTTGTCGTGCTTGTTCGCCAGAGAGCAGTACCATTTAACACGAGTACGCAGGGCGTCTTTGTTCTGAACGGTGCCGATGGACTCAACCACGATACCGGCATTATCACCACCGTACAGACCGGTCAGACCGTTCTCTTCGGACAGGTGCAGGCCGTAGATGTCGGCAGCGCCGTCAACAACAGGGATGAAGTCGTTCACGATGAACGGAATGCCGTTGTGAGTCAGCATTGGACGACCAAAGTTTTCGATCATCACTTCAGACGGGCCGACGTTCACTGTACGCAGCAACGCACGGTAAGCGCGCATATGCTCAGAACGAACCATCAGGCAGTCTGCACCCAGATCTTTCACCGCATCCACCAGCTCATCGAGCATGGAGAAAGTCATGGACGCGTTAGCAACGATGCCCTGATCAGCAGACATCAGCTTAGCAATGCCATCGAAGGATTTCGCGTCTTTGGTGGAGTCACCCTGGATCAGGTTACGGCGGAATGCACGCGCCAGACCTTTGACTTTGGAACGAACCTGGATAGCCAGCTGGCTATTGGTGTCGGCCATGGTGGTCGCCAGGAATTTATCAACGTCAACGTCGCCAGCCAGAATACGCAGCTTAGCCACATGCTCGGTGAACGTTGCAGCGCCTTCTGGAACCACATCGTTCACGTCAATGAAGCTGGCTTCAGACAGTGTATCTTCGCGGTTGTACAGATACGCCTTAGAGTTGATCTTCATGAAAGGCAGAACGGCAAACAGGTCATCGCGATCGATGATAGTTTCGATTACGCCCTGTTCCAGTTCGTTGTTAGACAGCTTTTCAGCTTCGTCTCGCAGTAATGGCATCTTTTCAATTCCTTTTGATTAAGATGTTATTTTGTAACGATTTTTCCCAGACCCGCGGTTAACTTGTCAATCGTTGACTTGTTCACCGGGGTGGTTACTTTGGCACTTGGCTTACTTTGTGAGCCTGCACCTGGTTTAGCCTCGCTTCGCAGCAAAGCGTCGGCTTCAGGATCTGCACGCAAAATACGCTCAATCGCTGATTCGAATGCGAGAGGTTGGCCATGGCCATCGACCAGCACCGCACGGTCTTTTTGACCAGCTGGCTTGTCGTAACCTACAACGCTGCCGTCTTCGCCTACTTCAAAATGGTTGCCGTAAATCACACGAGCCTTCGCCGGTGTCATCAGAGCTTTGTCACGCAAGAAAGCAGAGCCAGAGAAAGATGCACCTACTGTCATCTCCAGTAGCTGCGCCTTCAGAGTGGCATTCTCAGCCTCAATCTGGGTACGGACATCACGCTCTACCTGCAGTTCGGTTTGATGGGCTGCAACCATTTGTTTTTTGACCGCGTCAAATTCACCGCGGCGCTCAAGCTCAGCTTGCTCCGCTTCTTGACGGGTACGTTCTGCCGCAGCTTCAGCATCCACTAAACGACGAGCACGTTCAGGGTCAATGTCACCGTAAGCAGCCAGTTTTTCCTTGCGCTTCATGCTCTCTTTCAAAAGCTCAGCGCCTGACTTCTTGGCATCACGCAGTTTTGCGATCAGCTCCTCTTGAGACAGACCTGCGTATTCATCGTCGAGTTCTGGCTGACGAGCCTGTTTATGTGCGTCATCAGTGCCAGGGTTGTGTTCGCCACCTTCGCCACCAGACTGTTCGCCCGGTTGCTCTTTAGTTGGGTCACCACCACCACCGCCACCGCCACCGCCCAGCTCTTCCTTGCCAGCGACGTCCATCAGGCCACGACGGGCCATCATCATTTGCCACAGATTCATAAAATTCCTTTTTACGCCTTATCGCTCGGTTGCTTGAGCAGATGAGTTCCCTGATCCTTGGGAAGAAGTATTCTCGGTTTCTTGAGAAGATGCCTTATCATAGGTAGTTGACAACCTATTTTCAATACCTACAGATACATTTTTTGGAGGAAATTTCAAGAGATCTGCCTCAAATTCCTTTTTCATTTTCTCCGTGACGTTCGGGAAGATCTTATCGATGAGCATTTCCATCTGATAACGACGAACACTTTCCGGCGCCTGCAACTCTGATAACTGCTGAGCAACAGCAAATTCGTCAGTCAAACCACGGATGTCGAAACTCTCCGGGTAGCTAACCAATGTGTGATCGTCTTCCAGCTCTTCACCCATCCATTTGCCAACCAGGGCAAGCATCTGGCGCTCTGCACGTTCCAGACGTTCAGCTTTCGTCACCAGCAAGCTATTCACGCGCTGGAAGTCGTATGCTTTGGCTGCGCCAGAGGAATTATCAATGCCCTTTGCGTTGTCCTGCTTAGTTCGTTCACCGGCAACACCAACAGAGTGATAAATCTCGTTGATGACAGTTTGAACCGTGGTGATGATCATCTGGGCTTGCTTCGGGTCTGGCGACATGTAGAACGGCTGCGAGCCACCTTCACCATCAAAGGTAAACACTCGTTTAGTTCCCATTTCCAATACCTTGCCGTGGTTCTCATCGCCAGGCAGCATTGCCTGAACTGGAATCGCCAGCTGGGAGAAGGTCTGATCCTGAATGATTGCATCAAGGTTCGACAGGTAGTTGGCCACCGCACGGTCAAGGTAAGCGATGTCATCAATGAGCGATGGGCTGAAGTATGGCGATTCGCTTTGACCAATACAGTCAACAGGGAACACCGGCACAACACCCAGGTTATGCTCACCACTATCTTCGAGGTAAACCTTAGCATTACCTTTCTGGCCACCCTTCTTCACTTCTTCGCGGAACAGATACCATTCGTTTTGAGTCCACAAGCGATAACGCTGGAACTCTTGTCCGGTAGAAGCAAACGGGTCGGCATCATCACGGGCGACTTCCACCACAAGCGCCCACAGTAAATTGCCGTCGTCATCCCATGCCAGATCCAGCATCTGCTGCGGTGAAATCCAGTAAGCGTAGGCGCGGCCATCTTGCTTCTTCTGGTCTTCAACCGACTCAGCGCCAGCTTCCATTGTGCTATCCACCACAACCCAAATTCGCCCATAGATGGAGGATTGCAGATCGATGGCGGCCATGAACTCGTTAACGGAAACGTTTTGACGAGTCGCGCGGCGCCAGAAATCTTGGATGAACTCTGGTGCGTCTTCCTCAGTGCGGTGAATATCTTCGCGGAAAATGTATTTGTTGATCAGGTTTACGACTTCACGCGTGTGGTTGAAGCGGTATGCTCGCTCTACACGTTCTTTGTATTCCTGATCACCTTCTTTGAAATAGCGGAAAACGTTGTCATCGAACCATGCCCGGCCACCCGCGTAGGTGGCCGAAATAAAGTCCCAATGCTCCTTTTTCTTTTCATACTCGGGATGCCGGCGTTTAACCAGATCCTTGATTACTTTGTCAGTCAATTCCATTTGACCAAGCCCCAATTTAATATAAATACCGCTTTAATATAGGTAGTTAACCACCTACCGTGAACCACCAAGAATAACACGACTTTTAACCGGAAATCTTCTATGAATTGGATAGCCGAGGGCGTCAGCGCTATGCTCTACACCACCTGACTTGTCCATATCACGCGAACCCGGTTTGTAGATCACTTTTTCCAGTGATTCAATCAGCCCCTTACACTTCGGGCTGATATAAAGTCTCACATCCCCAGACGCGGTCATCAGCATACGGTTTACTGCGTTCACACGGTCAGCGATCGGCGGGTGCTTCTTCGGGTGATCGATACGCAGAAAACCCTTCTCTTTAAAGATGTCCACATCCGATTCACCACGCGCATGTTGTCGGTATGCGCCTGCAGGGTCTGGGAAGACTGTTACCTGAGACTTTGAGCGCCAGTACCGGCGTTCCAGCTCATCACATACCTCTGCGGTGTTTGAGGAATACAGCACCAACTCATCAACCGCCCAAACTTCACCATTCGGCTGCGGCTGCAGGATGACCGAGGACATTGGATCGATGTTGAAGTCCTGACCAACCCAGATTGGCAGCTTCGGATTGAAGGCAACATCTTTAACATGCGTTTTGCGGTCGAACGGGTAATACACGCGGCCAGACATGTTCTCAAACGACGCCAGGTATTCCTGAGCGAATGATTTAGGGTCCATATCATTGCGCGCGGCATCAATCTCCGCCTCTGGAACAAATGGCGAGTCGGCCGTAACAAACTGCCAGCTCTTCCACTGTCCCTTCTTCTGCAGATCTTCGTTTTGCCCGATCGTCCACAGTTTATGGAACTCAGAAAAGCCTTTAGGCGTACCGATAATCAGCGCCCCACCGCGGGTAGAAGACAGCGTTGGACGCAATACCTTGTACCAGGTGTCAGGCTTCATATCCTGAAACTCGTCGAGTACGACGAAATTCAATGCAACGCCACGCAGCGTATCTGGTTTATCCGCACCTTTAAGGGCAATTTCCGAACCGTTCTTGAGAACGATCGTCATTGTGGTGTCGTTCTTTTTAGCCACCCATTTGCGCGGGATAGTTTCCTGAAGGTCATCCCACAAAATCTGCCTGGCCATCTGGTACGTTGGCGCCACGTACCAGACTCGCTGTTTGCGGCCAGAAGCAGCCGCACGAATAATTTTAGAAATCGACAGTCGGGACTTACCCCAGCGCCGGCCAGCACACACCACTTTGAAACGATGGGGTGACTGGAACACTGACATCTGCCCAGAATGCAGCTGAATTAAGCTCAGCGATGACGGGATGGCCATGGTTACGCTTCCCCACTATCATCGTCAGCTTCGCTCTCTAAAACGCTCTCAGCGTCTTTTGCTGCTTCCTCTTCAAGTGCCTCAAGCTCATCGTCGTCAATCAGATCTGGTTCTTCTGATTTACGCAGCTCTGCCACCTGATTTGGTGTCAATTCGCCAAACACCAGGTTAGGAATTTCGTCGGCCAAGCCTTCGTCTTTATCCATGCCCAGTGCTTTGGATGACACATCAAAGCACTTAGCCAGAATATTGCTGGCGCGCTGAATTGACTTTAGATCGCCCTCGATAACAGCAAGCGATGTACCTTTGGACTTCGCCTCGGCAACCTGACCCATTGCCATTCTGCCAAGTGTGAATGCCCAGCTGTCATACTTGTTACGACGATCTTCAATTTTGTCGGCGCGCTCTTTAGCCCGAATCTCTGCGTCTGACTTCAGAGATTCGCGCACCATCTTGCTAACTGAGTCGGCTCCTTTGGCCAAGCCCTTCTTTTTGAAATAACGAGAGAAGGTCTCGCGGCGCAGCCCATACTCGTCTTCCAATCTGGAAAGCGTGTACTCACCGGACGCCCATTTCGCCTCGATCTCCGCCCACATAGCTGGCGTGACCTTGACCTTTACCTCTTCAGCTTCGGTCGTCATAGTTCCCTCTAAACCACCACGGCGCTTCCTTGCGCCGAGTAAAATAATTTTCTGGAGTTCTAAACAAATTGGTTTCTAAGGTTAGAAAACAATTTAATTGGGGAGTGGTTAAAAGCCTGCTTCCGTATATTTAAATAACCAGTAATTATTTATTTATGGGAAGCAGGTCTTTCTCATGCCACCATCAGCTTTACGCTTGCCCTACCCATAACGGTCAGACCGAGTGTGCGGCGCTGATAGCCATCGTCTCCGCGCGCTCGAAACTCACCTTTCTCGACAAGTCCCTTTTTAATTAGCGCCCGAAGAGAGAACTGCATACTCTGCTTTGTGGTTTTGTATGGCAGAACCTCCAGCAGCTCATCGAGGTCAAGTAAATGGCCGCGATCGTGGCCAAGGTAAATAGTGCGCAGAATATCTTTCTGCTTATCTGTCAAAATCATTTGCTCGCTTCCTTACGAGATACGCGCCAGATCCAGCGGCGCATTTAATGGTTGGTTGTCGAATGCCAGTAGTGGCAACACGTCAGGCAATTCCCTGCCAAAGTCCGGGTTGCGGTAAACACCATAGAGCGGCGACGTAAAGCTAAGGTTGTGAATGTCCTTCAGCAATTTCACGATACTGGCTTCATCCACCAGCGAATCAGCGATGTCCTGCACGGTTGTGCCGCGGTTACGCCCAGCTTTCGCCAACGATGAGTTCTTATGGTAGTCGGCAACGAGATCCACCAGCGCGCGCCGGCGCCGATTCTCGCTCATCGAGAACAGCTCTTTTACAATGCTCTCATTGTCGCCCGGGTCGGCACGGAAATGCCGCTGGAATACGCGCAGCGCACTTTCGTAACTCTTCGGGCGCTCTGGTCGAATAAACTGATAACCTGCCTTCATCGCAAAAGGGTTGTATTTGCTCATCGAGGACTGGATTTCGATGATCGGCCTGTTGTGCATTCGGCTCACTAGGTTAATCATGCGATATGAAACACCCACACCACGGTATTGGGTGTCCACCACTGAACGGCTGATCACAGCGAAATTGTTATTCACGTAACGCCCCCAGAACTGATTGGCCACCGTCGTGTTAGTGGTGGGCTTCAGTTTGGGGAACATGCGGTGACGTGGCGCCAGAAGCAATTTTGGAAAAGCCACAACAACAACGCCCACCAGCCGACCGTCAAGCTCGCAGCGGTAATAGGTTGGTGCGAATGGTTTGCCGTCAGTTTTGTAATGCAGCGACTTCAAAGCATTCCAATCGTCCACAGTGCCGCGCGTCACAGTCATACGCTCCAGAAAATCCAAATGCTTCGGAAACTCTTCAGGCTTGTAGCGTTTAATGGTTACATCGTTCATCGCACCACCTTCCGACTGCCATAACCACCGCGACGAATAGTTGAGGGGTGACGCGTCACAATATCCTCGATCGCCGGCAAACCACCCGCCTTCTTGTCGGCAAGGAACTTGACGCGAGCTTTCACAAACTCTTCAACGATGTAACCCTGAAGATAAGTGAAAGCCTCCTGATCCGAAGGCATCAAATCATGGTGTTGGCCGGTGATAAGCGCGATATGTAAGGCTTCATGCCAGTAAACCGACTCGTTGTAGTTTTCAGGCAGATAGACGCAGTGAACATTTGTGTCGTACTGGATGTAGCCCAGGTCAGTGACCATGCCACCAACCCCTGCAACATATTCACTCTCATCCAGCCCATAGAGCTGTTTGATCACCTCTACATAGCGCTTCTCACCAAAAACAACGACGCAGCGGTTGTAATATGGAGCGACACGGAAGCCATAGGCGCCATGGGCGCGAAGCCAATCTTGCCATTCAGCTTCATGCGTCCAGCGGCGGCGCAGCTCAGCCCCCTCGTAAATTGGGAAAACTTTTTTAAGCTGCATAGTCCACCTTCACACGTTCTTTGTAGTGCTTGGTGATCTGCACATCCGGGCGCAGCGCATTTTTTAGGTCTTCATGCGTGGTTGCCACCATGACAGTTGCCCCGGCTTTACGCGCAGCGCGCTTGAGATTGGAGGCAACGACCTGGGCAGTTACTCGATCCAGAACAGCGCCAAACTCATCAGCAACCCATACCTTTGCGCCGGTTTCGATTAGTTTTGCGATTTTCAGGCGGTAGCGCTGGCCATCTGACATCTCAGAAGGTTTGCGAACAAACAAATAGGCATCGTTAAGCCCAGCCATGGATAACAGCCCCAATGCCTCGCTGGTGGTCTTACCCAGCTGGTCAATGACGTTCTTGCTGTCATCAAAGGCAAAGTCTTCGATTGACGCCACATCCTGACCTTCTTCTTTCATCAAACGCTGAAGCTCACGCAACACCACTGATTTACCAGATCCTGATTGGCCGGTGATGTACACGACATCACCGCCCCTAATTTCCAGCTCCAGGTTGTCGTAAAGCGACCACTCCTTTTCATCAAGACCCAGACCAAATGACTCTGCGATCTCCAGCGTTCGGGTGGTTTTAGTTACACGCGTTTGGAAGGCTACATTGATGAGGTAGTTGCTCATTCCTCTCCCTCATCGACAGCTTCCTGAGAAACACGCTTCGCATAAGCCACAAATGCTTCTGCCCCGCTCTCTCCCGTTACCTCTTCCATATGGGCTAGTAAATCCCCAACAACCAACGCAGAGCCAGCAGGGAGTGTTTTAAACCCCAGCACGTCGATCACTCGCAATTCTGATTCCGCCACTTCCCGGGAGATCTCTTCATGCTCTTCATGCTGGCGCACGGATTCATGACCCAAATCCATCACCAGAGAGTCGGTGGCCATGTCTTCCGTCATGCTGCCAACCAAAACGCTCAGCTCACGCTCATCGAAGCCAATTACAACCTCATCGCCCAGCACCAGCTCTTCCAGCTCTTTTTGCAGCTTAATGGCGTCATAATCGGTGCTGGCCAGACGGTTGTCTTCAAGACGCTTCGCGCGAACAGAGACCTCGTCGAGATCGGCTCGGATAATTACCGGCACCAGCTCAAGCCCAGCATAAATTGCAGCCTCTCGGCGGCCATGACCGGTAATGATCACCATGTCTTTATCAACGGTAATTGGCTGGTCAAAACCGCGCTTAGCAATCGCCGCAGCCAAATCACGAATCTGGGTTTCGTCGTGCTTTTTGGCATTGGCTTCATATGGAACCAAGGTTTTAGGGTCGAGATACACGATCTCAAATGGGGTGCTCATCAATTACGTTCCTTGTAAAAGTCTGCGAGCCACACCAGGGCTTCTCCAGCGTCTTCCATGTCGCTGCCAGTATTAATGCCCTGCTCGGCAATGATCGATTTAATGGCTGTAGTGACTGAATCAGCAGAATCGAAGGTGACTTTGAAGCGCATCGTCTGGTGCTCCACACCCAAACGCTCAACCTTCTCGCGTTTATCCTCTTCTGCCGCTTTCTCGTCGCCATCAGTCAGTCGCTCCAGTTCCGCCATATCGAAAGCCGCAGTTCGGGCCAGTGTCGCTGCCATTTCGTCATCAAATGGGGCGATTTCTGAAAGGCTGAAGCCAGTTTCTGACTGGATTTCTTCAATCAGACGTTGCAAAGCGAGTTGATCGTCTTCACCGTAGCGCTCGTTATCGACCAGAGACATTTGCTTTGCCACCACGTCGCTGATCTGACCAACGGTGATAACTGGCACAGTGGCAATGCCCTGCTCAATGGCTGCGCGCCAGCGGTGTTCACCACCGAGAATCTGATATGAGCCATCTGACAGCTCGCGAACCAGGATCGGCTTGAAGAAGCCCAGGCGGTCGATTGAGCCTTTCAGCTTTTCGAAATTCTGGAGACCCACGGCGTTTGTATTCCACGGGTTTGGCTGCAGTAGCCCTACTTCCACCTGCAAGATGTTAATTTTTACGTCCATGTTTTTGATATAATCCATTAAGTAACCAACTACTTATTAAATCATAGCCTGTTAACACAATAAAGGCACTAAGGAAAGACACATGGGCGTTAATATTGTATCAAACGCAGTGAACGCGTTAATTTCAGGGGCGGATGACAACGTAAAAAAGATAGTTCAGGACATGTTGAGCTACGATGTTGATGGCGCCTCATTTTCAGGTAGTGGTGGATGGGATGGTCGCAGCACCATGTTCAACTGGTCAAAATGCTCGTTTCCGGCTGGATTTGCTCGATCTATCGCAGCAAAGCTAAACCGGGCTGGTATTCCTGCAACTCACATTCGGAAACCGATGGTTTCTGCTCTTGGCAAGCCAAATCCCGCGGTTAACCCATTCCCTTACAATCCCGATTACGCATATCAAGATCAGACAGTGGAAGCCATGGTGAAAGTGGGCGGTATGATTGCCCAGGTCGCAACCGGTGGCGGAAAATCAAATATAGCCTGCAAGGCAGCTGCTCGTATTGGTCGTATGACGCTGTTCATCACGACTCGATCAGTTCTTATGTTCCAAATGGCGGAAAACTTTCAAAAATCCATCGCCTATCGAGCTGAAAATGGCGAGCCGTGGCTTAAGGGGCAGAAGGTTGGTGTGATTGGCTCGGGTGAACTGAAGGTATCACGTCATATTAACGTTGCGACAGTTCAAACACTCTCCAGTTTTCTAAATGAGCCTGGTTCTGACCTTTCTCCCGAGAAGCGCGCCCAGCACCTCAAGCGAAGAGAGCTTATCAAACAACTGCTTGCCAGCGTTTCCCTCCTGATTTTGGAAGAAGCGCACGAATCATCCGGCTCCAGCTTCTACGACATCGCCAGACTCTGTCACAACGCTGATTATCGACTGGCTTTGACCGCAACTCCGTTTATGAAGGATTCCACGGAAGCCAACATGCGATTGATGGCTGTTGCCGGCCGAATTGAGATAAAGGTGACGGAAAAATATCTGATTGATAAAGGTATTTTGGCAAAACCCTACTTCTTATATCATAAAATCGCGTACACTCCAGATGAGGCTAGGATTAAGGCTGAACTTGCATCAAAACACCTGAATTTCCGGGTTGTTATGAGCACGCCATACCAAAAGGCGTACCAATTAGGCATCGTTTACAACCTAAACCGTAATGCAGCGATTGTTCGTGCCGCTGTAATGTATAGGTCACACAAGTTAAACTGTATGACGTTGGTAAAGCACAAAAGGCATGGTCAGATCTTAATGGAGATGATGCAGGCAGAGGGATTGCGGGTTGACTTCATTTATGGTGAATCATCCCAGAAAGTACGACAAGCAAAATTGCAGAGCCTGGCTGCAGGCAAAATAGACATTCTCATTGGCTCCACCATACTCGATGTAGGGGTTGATGTCCCAAGTGTGGGTGCGGTGATCCTCGCTGGTGGTGGGAAGGCAGAAGTCGAGATGCGTCAGCGCGTTGGACGTGGTCTACGAGCCAAAAAGAATCAGGCAAATGTTTGTTTTATCTCTGACTTTATTGATTGTTCCAATAAGTACCTGATGTCTCATTCCTACGAGCGCAAAAACATCATCGACACTACACCCGGCTTCGCTGAAGGCGTGTTGCCTGTCGATGGAAAGTTTGATTTTAATGTTCTGGGCAACTGATACATGGAAAAACCAAAACCCGTTTTTTGCCAGGTTGCTTTGAGTCCTCGCGCTAACGACAAAGTTGAAGCGTTTAAGAGCAAACTCAGAGAATCTGGCGTCAAGATGACCAAGTCTGAAGTTATCGACATGATCGTCACAGAAGTAAACATGGCCGACTTCGCGCGGTACTCGAAAAGGGCTTTGGCCACCAGTAAAGCCGCACAAAGGATTATTGAACTGTACAACACCACCGACATGACGGAAGAAGACCGTGACATTCTGCTCGCTGGTTTGGAACACTCAAGCAACCCAGAACCGAAGCCTTAACTTCACATTGGGCTGGTCTTCTCCAGCCCACTATCTCGGCACCATTCCCACCTCAACACAATCGCGTGTTACCCTACAAAAAAACAAAACTTCGGACTCAAAATGACTATCACTGATATTACTTACGGCATACCCGCTGAGGTGTGGCCTCGCGATTATAAGGACGTCGAGAGATCATTACAGTATTACCGTGCCAAGAACATACCTGTAAGGGTAACTCTGGAGGATGGCCAGGTTTTCTCTCTGTACGTATATGGGCTTCTAACCGCACGAAACAAACTCGACCTAACCCCTATCCCTTCGGATAACGACCACCGGGTTCGTGTGCCACTAGAGCGTGTGGCCGTAATTGAAACCATCAACCCATCAGAAGTTAAGGTTGATTATGCGGGAAGGTTGACCATAAACGCAGACGAGTTGGTAAACCAGCCATCAAAGCGAGACTTCTTCAAGATATGTCGCCAGTCGCACCAAGACGATAAGCTACTTCGTGTCTACATGGCCGAAGGTAGGGAGATTGAGGGGCGTTCCGCAGGCGTGAATGCTAACCAGTTGAACTTGCGTCAGCCTGACGGTAAGCAACTGGTGATCTTGTTCGATTGGGTTGAGCGGATTATTCCATTCTGGTGAGAAATTCGACTTAAAGTTTTTAAACGTTCCTGCCGATACTTCCTTCTTTGATAAAGATTTTTTAGGGATTTTTATGAGTTTCAGGGTGTTGTCAAAGTTATCTTTATTCATCGCAGCTATAGGTTTGGCAGGTTGTGATGGTGAAAAAATCGATTTGACCGAATATGTTTTACCAACTCAATTCAATGGGAACGTAAGGATGGTTTTGGGTAGCGAACTGCTCCTACTACCATACGAAGATGCTTTCCAGGTAAGAGAATACTCAAAGAATAAAATCGAGTATTCTGAATATAATGTCGCGAAGGATGAGACCGTAAGTCAACTCCAGCTTAAAAGCAAAATAGTTCCCAGAGGCGAGGGTCGCCACACCTACATTATAGGTAGCGATGATATTATTGACCATACTGAAATAAATACAAAAAAGAACGATTACGTATATCCGCGCTACATTAATCTCGATAAAGTTTACAATGGTAATGATGTTGGCACCTTTGACATGTTGCCAACTAAAAACAGTAACACAGAAACCAACGAAGTTGTTTTCAAGAAAATTAAGCTAAACGAAAAAGATTGCCTATTAATAAAGAAAACAAAACACATAATTAATTCAAAATTCGATAATTTCAAATATCAATTTGATGAATACGCATATTGCAAACCTTTCGGCTTAGTTGTTCATAATTTATCTAGCGGGCCTAAGAAGGATGTAGTTCATGGTGCTGTAACTAAATTACTTGATATTAGAAGAGCCGAAGAGTTGTAGGCTATAAGGCCCGCATTATGCGGGTCTATTTTTACCAAGCAGTTTTGTTCAGATAGAAGTCACCACCGGCATTGCTGCCAAATCTGTAAGCGGCCTCCGATTTCACATCCACAGTTGTCTCAACGTTCTCACCGGCACAGAACGGCATGGCTCTTGAAAGTCGAGCACCGATAATGTGTTCCCCGGGCGCAAGGTAAAGGCTCACCTTCTCAGACATCCCCACTTCGGCCACATCTTTCCCATCAACTGCAACCGTCGCGGTGCAGAATGCTCCCTTAGTTCCAGAATCGCGTTTAACGACCGTCAGCACCGTGCCGGTGGCGGATTGTGTAAGGGTGCGATCGATGATCTGCTTCGATGGTACTTCTTTTGCTTCACCGGTCGCTACTGGTTGGTTGGAGCAAGCGGAGAGAAGGAGTGCAGCAGCTGTTGCAGTGAAATAGGCAATTTTCATATTCATCCCGAATCTATAAGGGCAATTTAATTTAAGTTATGTAGTGCAGGCGTGTTATTCACCGTTGCATCATATCAGCAAGCAATAAGGTTATCCATGCGGCAGCGGCTAAGTGGTTAATTGTTGAGTCGATCAATTATATATAAGGCCAATAGCGTCAGTGACTGCAATATTTTATTGGTCGATATGGTCAACCGGTCAATTATATATAAGGGGAGTAGCCGAAACAGGGGATTTATTGAGGGAACACCTTCCTTCCTTATACGCTTATTTCTAGGACTTTGCTTTTTTCATCTTTTTTAAAAAAAATCATAAAAAGAACTTGCACGGTTTTTTAACTCATCCATAATGCAACCCATCGAAAGCAAACACGCTAACGATAAACAAAACATTCAGCGCTTTGCGCAAATATAAAGGATAAACATTATGTCAAACATCATTTCTAAAAAATCTGTTATTGAAGCTGCTACCACTGTTGCAATTGAATTAGCTGAAACTGTTGCAAGCGTCGAACAAAATTACACTACTCGCTATAAAGCTGGACAAGATACGAAAGCAGATAAAAAAGCGATGCAAGCTGCCAAAACTAAACTTGCATATTTCACTAACAACGTTTGCAAGCCACTGACTGATGATAAAGCAAATAGTGTGTTTTATTATGCGATTAAAGCAAGCAAGCAAACGCCAAAGCAGTTTTTCCGCGAAGCAATGGAGAATAGCTATAGCTTGGAAAAACTGGTCTACTTGATTAATTCTATCCGCGCTAAACGTTGCGAATACTCATTAGCGGATCAATCTGGTTCACGCGTATTTGCAATTGTTGAGATTATCAAGGATGAAATGAAAGTTTTCACCAATGGCGCAGTTAAGACGCTGATGGATGAAGCTAAGAAAGAAAATGAGAAGCAAGCGGATCAAACGTATACGCAAGCAAATCAATTAATCGCTATGTGTGAACGTTTGGGCTTGATTGAGAAGATCAAAGGAGCTGGCGCAGCCAAAAACGGATCACAACAATATAAACTGTTAGATAATGATTTTGTGTCTTATATCCGTGATGCTTTCGCAGTAGCTCAATAAAGGAATATAGCGCCCACTATGGGCGCTTTTAAATGGACACAAAAGAATGACTAAGCAAGATTACTTAAAGCGCCAGAATAAAGCATACATGAAATTTAAAGCGGAACTTTGCGCAGAGCTACAAGCGGAACTGGACGAAATGAATTTAAATTTTTTCGATGTCGTAAATGGTTATATGACTGAAAGAAAAAAGCGTTATATATTTTTAGTCGATACAATCGGAAAACTAAAACGCGATCTTTACTGCTAATTTTAAGCGCCCATAGTGGGCGCTTTTTGCTTTCCAGATCCGCACCACTTCAGCGCCCACTATGGGCGCTTTTTTCGTTGTGTCGCAGCAAACGAGACATGCTCAAAAATCGACGCCATGAGACGATCCCAGAGACGCGTTTTAACGTTGGGTAATGCGTTACCACACGTTATAGATTCAAGCGCTTAGAATGCTTTACAGCGCGTTTAAATCGCCATGTTTAAATTGTGATCGTTGTCTGATGTAACGTTGCCAATATGGGCGCGCTGTTACGTGTCGGTATGGAGCGGCATTGTGCGCTGGCATCGCGTGGCGCTGGTACAATGTGCGCTTACTGGCTGGCGAGTCTGGCTGGCTGGCTGGCTGGCAATCCAGTGGTAAAGCAGTCAAGGCGTAAAGCCATTCAGGTGGATGCTCGGCAAATGGCTGGGGGCGATTCTGGGGTGGCCCTGGCCACCGCCCTACCCCACTCCTAAAGCCAAACCTAATCTGTACCTGAATCCCTATACCGAAAGCTGGCCGTTTCCCGAAAAATTCCCCTACCCGTTTCCCTGCGGCTCCCCTTCGAGGGCTGTGGCCGTTTTCAAAAATTTCCCTGCGGCCACGGTTTCCAAACAAAAAGAGCGCCGTTTCCGACGCCCCTCCCCTTCCCTTCTCGCTATTTCCCTTCGAGCATTATCAGCTCGTGGCTATTGCGGGTCTTAAACGTAAATTCTGGCAGTTTCAGCTTCCACTCAAAGTCACCCGCTTCCAGAATGACACCGGTGTAGCGTTCTGCTTGATCTGCGTATCGCTTTGCAGTGGATGTCACCCAATCCGGGTCTAATCCGGTACGCGTGTTGTAGAAGTGCATTGCGATCTGGACAGCCATCTCAAATCGACGGGATGCACAGTTTCGGCCGCGCAGTGGGAAGACGAATAATCCAGTAGCGGTGCGAACCACCAGCGCATTGCCAATATCCCGTTTGTAGAAACGATCGGACTTGAGCGCCAGCTGCAGGTCATTAATTTCATATGCCCCCAGAGTGCTTGTAACGTCCTTCCCGTCCACTGTCACGCTTCGCACGTCATGGTGAATGGTGTTAAACAGGACTTGTGCATTACCCAGGCGGGTGTCCATCTGGTAAATCTGATTCATGTGCTTTTCTCGTTATTTGTCTTAACAACTTGTTTTGTTATTGGTCTAATTATCGCAATGGTCACACGGCAGTAAATACGTTGTTTACGGCGTTGCTGGTGGCCTGCGGTAAACCGGATGGTCGGTTAGCCTCCGGGAATGTGGGTGGGTAATCCCACCAGCCTGAGCTGGTGAGGTTAGTCATTACCACTCTTCCGAAGGCAGCTCTTCAATGACCGGGGCATCCATATCGAGGTGGATGTAGCCATAACCGGCGTCATAAATGGCTTTCAGGTTTGCGTACCCGAAATCGGTCAGGCCATCGGACTTAAGATCGTCCAGCCCACTACCCTGAGTTGCATCAATGCGAAGAATTGCACCACCTTCAGTGTCGTGAACCCACCAGCCGTAATTGACGTTGCGGCACTTCTCTTCAATGAGGCGCATGTCCTCTTCGCGAACGTGAGCGGTAGAGATGATTGCTGTTTTGATTGTGACGACTTTCATGATTAACCCTGCACGAGTGAACGAATGCGATCTTGCATAGCGATGACTTCCCAGCGCACGAGGGAACGCTGCTGTAGCCACACATCGACTTTGGTTTTCCATACCCCATATGCTTGCGCGTAAACGGTGCTCCCGCGCTGGTGGGGCTGAACATGAGCGATATACTCCTTTGCCATTCTCTGGCAGAAGGCTTCCGTCTCCGGGTTCTGGATTGCTGGCGTTGGTTGGAATTTCATGGCGCCCTCTCAGTGCATCAAGCCGATGTCTACGCTATCGCCATCTTCTGTGAGACGGATCATCAGCATTGCGAAGGCATTGAGTGGATAACCGGCGTGCCATTCAGGAGTGCGGTCATCAATCATGAAGTCGGCCACATCGAAGAGTGCGCCTTCGTGGTGGAAGAAGCGGGTGCTGCCCTGGTCGTCATATTCGACGTGATCCATTTCGCTCTGCTCGGCTTCGTTCAGGTCAAGCCAGGAAAGCAGGTGGACGTTTTCTGCTTTGGGTGTAACGTTAAATTCGGTCATGTGCTTTTCTCTTGTTTTGTTGTTGGACTAATTATCGCAAGTGACACACGGCATAAAACAATTTGTTATCGGGCATAAGAAAATGGCGCGGGTTAGCGCGCCATTGTGGTTTAAGCAGGCTGGCCTGCGGCCAACACATCAGCAGGTAGATAATTATCCAGCGTTACGCCGGAGGTAATCTTCATGCCATATGCGCCGATCCAGGTGCTGGTGTTGTCGATGCCCGTTTCAATGAAGTCAGTAACCTCACCCATCAGGGTTTCGAACAGGTCTTTACCAGATGCACGGTAATGACTCTCGATAGCCACCAGCAGCGGGTCGCTGCCATCCATAACAGTCTGCGCACCAATTGAGTACACCGCAGGTTGCGCTTTGTCTTTCGGGGTTCTGCGAACCAGGGTACTAATCTGTTTCTCAAGCCCTACGGACGCGTCACGGATCTGGACAGTAATCTTTGCCACCTTGCCACCATCTTCGGTGCGCTCAGAGGCGTAATACATGTCGTAAACCAATTCTGTTGCTTTGTATGTCATATGACCTCCATGTCATGTTTAGTCGCGGCCATTGTAGTTAGGTAGCTACCTACTTACAAGCCGAAGGGTGTTGAGCCTGTAAAAAAGCCCACCAAGGATTAGAGGTGGGCTGATTGAAGTAGTCAAAGGCACATGATTATACTGCTACGGCGATCGTCGCTCGCTGAATCTCCATCTGGGCAATCTGGTTGACAAGAACCAGCACCCGCTCAAGTTGGTCTTTAGGGAAGTGCTGAATATTTGCGAATCTGTACTTTCGATTTGAGCGCATAACAGAGATGGACAGGCGCTCGCCCACTTTGTAGCGTTTGCACTCGCCGCTCTCAAACGACTTATGCTCAAAAATCTTCTCACGGAACACACCGATGATTACCCCATTCGCAGTGATGTCCACCAGATTCACGCGGGAGATAGAGCGCTTAACCGGATTGAACGTGCTGCGATGGTAGTTAGCGATAGCTTGCATCAGATTCATATTCACACCATGTAAACAATTTGTTTTCTCGTTGGTGTAAATAATACAGTGTCTCAAGAGGGCACAAAGCATAACGAATCGGGTGCTGGTGGATGATCGGCAGCTGGTGGCCGCAGGTGGAAGTGGGCAAAAGAAAAGCCACCGAGCTGGTGGCTTTCCGATTACAGTGAATCTTCTTCGTCTACCGCTTTCAAGTCCGGGAACTCTCGATAAACCGCATCAGCAAGACGCTGCTGTTGTTCTTCGGTCAGTTCATTCCAGACCTCAGCTCCTTTCGGGCCATCTCCTTTTGCGGGGATGTATGACCACAGTTTTGCGTACAACTCTTTGCCGACGCCATCCAGACATTCGGCCAGCTCGTCAACGCTCCAGTATTCCAGCAGCTCAGGCATTTTCACAGACATAGTATTCCTCTCAATTAGAATCAGAAGTAGTGCAGTTCCAGGCGACTGACATTTGCTGGTCATCAACCGGCAATGGGAATGAGCCTTCTCTGTAACCCTCACCAATCAATGAGCCGATCCGCTTAGCCACATCCTCAGAGCGGATAACGTCATCCAATGAGATCTCGTCAGTGTCCACACCCTCAAGCGTGATGCAGATATTTAAATGTTTATACATGTGCGTTATTCCGTTGTTTTCTTATGGCTCTTATTATGCCAACAACGGATCGGGGATA
Organism: Cronobacter sp. JZ38; assembly: GCF_008932145.1. Taxonomy (NCBI): domain Bacteria; kingdom Pseudomonadati; phylum Pseudomonadota; class Gammaproteobacteria; order Enterobacterales; family Enterobacteriaceae; genus Cronobacter; species Cronobacter sp. JZ38. Next base: position 70,252 of record NZ_CP017663.1, on the reverse strand, counting down.
AAGCTGAAATGTTCGGGTGGTCTGTGGTTCCCGCAGGCAATTTCTCTCGTCGGGCCACCTCACCCCTTACAATAGGACTTGCACCCCTAAAGAGTTTGACCAACAATACCCACTGGTCATGGATGACCACAGGCTTTTAACCGAAATCCAACTATAGGGATATGAGCCTGCCCCTTTCTCTGGGGCGATCCACCACTCGCCTTCTTTTTTTTTCTAAACCGGCATCCACCCGTTTCCCGAAAATATTTTTTTCTGGCCGTTTCTTTACCGGTTCCGCGCCGCTTCCCGGAGGCTGGTGTCATAGGGTCGGTGTGCTCAGGTGACGATCGGTAGATCTAGGGATTGGGGCGGCGGTGACATTCTCCCTGCGGGTGATTCGAGCGAAGGGTGCTATGCAAAGGCGACGGAAAATTAGGGCTTGAATAAATACGGTGATTGAAGCGCGCCCTCCACCATTTCACTCCCTTACAGTTCCCCCCATTCCCTATTGGTAAACGTACTCATATCGACTGACCACTATAGACAGCAATCCCTATGTGTTTCTCTCCTATAACGCTTAATAGCGCGGTCTCTTCCTCTCTGGGATTTGCTTTCTTCCTTCTGGCGTATTCGTTACTCCCTATAACGGTTAGTGGTGAATAGCTGGTTGTGGTGTCTGGGTGTTTCTCTTCTGAAAATCGTGGAGGTGTGGGTAATGGCATATCTCCTTTTCCTGTATTCGCCTCTCCAGTTTCCTCTTGGGGATTTCTCTTCTCGGCAGCTGGGTTTGTTGTAAATCGTGGAAGTGAAAGTAATGGTAGTTCCCCCTATAGCTTATTCTCTCTGTAGCTTATGCGGTTTGCTTCTCCCGCCAGTGTTGGTGCTGGATTCTCTGGGCTGGCTGAATCTTCCGGGCATGTGGGTAATGGCGTGTCTCCCTTTCCTGTTTCTGCTGCTGTCTCTGGCTTTTGGGCTTCTGGATTGCCTGCAGTAAGTCGGAGGGTTGTTCTCTGATAGCCTGACGAAAGTGAGGTGGGTATTTGCGGTTATGGGAATGTGGGTAATGGCAGTTGTGCCAGCTGTTTATTGCTTTAACAACTTGTTTTCTTATGCGGTAAAACAATTTGTTTTGCTATCCCCTACAACGCGACGGGAGCGATTCTCAGCGTGTCTATCGAATGGGTGGCAAATGGTATTGCTTTGGTGAGATGTCTCTTCCCTGGTATGGTTCTGGCGCTTCCTTGGCGGGTATAAGTGGGATGGCTGCAACAGATCAACTTTTGGGGCAAAAAGAGGGTATGGCGTTGACTTTTTGTTGATCGGTTATTTATTTGTTTTCTTATGGGTGAATATGCCCACAACCCCAGGTGGTGACTGGCGTGAGCCTATCAGTTCAGTATGAAATAGCCAGGTCAACTTGCTCTTATAGAAAAGGTCAATTATTGACTCACACGCCGACGTTGGGGTTAAAAGGTGCGCATGATAAAGTGTTGCCGAAATAAACCAGTAAACATTGTCAAATAGAGGTAATTACATGCCTTCCAACTACAACATTACGCTTGCTGAGTATAATTCTAAGACTGTGCTCGATAAGGGAGAACCTAATACGCTTATCTATAATGTATCTCTAACCATGACAGTTGGTGGGGAGATGGACGGCATTTTTCAGGTTTGGTCAACGCCCATTACCGGCAATAGCTTTGTTTCACGGGACCAGGTTACAGGCTCAGCGGATTTAAAGGATTACGCAAAGGCAGTGTCTTTGTTCAATGAGGCAGCAAATCTCGTTCAGCTTAACGAGAGAAATTTGATTAATAAGGATTAAGTCCATCTTCAAACAAGCCCACCTGGTACGCATCAAACTACTTAATGGGCTTGGGTATATCTTCATTTTTTGACGTCAAAACCCACCTTAATCAAATGGTATGCTTTTGTGACAATGACCTTATCATCCCAACCCAATTTGGCCGCATAATGATGAAGTTCGTCGGTAAAAAAGTGCCTGGACTGCTTTAAGATTCTCAGGTGTGCGCTCTATACCTAATTCCTTCAAGCAAGAATCGACCAGTGACAAACGGTCGATTGCGTAGATGTCATATGTCATACGCCATACTTCCTTTTCATTTCGCTATAGGTTGCCGTGTGAAGATTCCGATCGTACCAGATTGCATCACCGGTCTTCGATTCGTGATGAGAGATGCAGGTGTAGCCATGGCTTTCTAATGCCTGGAATGAGCTGCGAGCGATACAAGCTGAATAGTCTCTATCCCAGCCGTTCCCATTCCTCCCCTCGAAGCGATCATGTTTATAGTTCGCCTTCAGGAACTCATAGTGCATCTGTTCAGTGACCATGAGCAACCTCCTTTTCCGCAAGCAGCAGCGCCGCAAAGTCGTGCATGGTTTTGCTGACCTCAATGAAAACACCGTCGTGCCGGCTAAGACGATACTCGGTCTTCTTACCACCGGCAGCGCGCTTACGCTCATGTTCCCGTTGCTGCTCGTTGTCCCAACGAAACATCTGCATTCTGGTAGCTGGCTGCACCTTATCCACTTCTACCTGCTCTGGCACTCTGCCTTCATTCACCAGGCGAATTACCAGTTCACGTTTTGATAGCGCCATGCCGTTGTAGCGGATGTATTTGTTTAAGTGACGATCCGCACGTACTGCCTGAGCTACTGCTATAATGCACACAATTTATTCCTTTGTTTTCTAAGTGGTGTAATTATCTAATGCGTGAAAGCGGGAGCGAAGCCATTAAAAAAGGCTTCCGAAGAAGCCCTTTATTTAGCTGATGCGCTTAAAGATACAGACCGTCACTGTTACGCCGGTGTCCTCAAACTCTCTCTCAAATGTCTTACCGATCGCACACGCAAATCGACGTTCATCAATCCACTCTGTCAGGTTTGGCACACCGGGCAGGACTGCCACCAGCCGGCCACCAACATTCAGATGTTCCAGAGCTGTGAGTGTGTGAGATTTGGCACGGCCATCGGAGTACGGCGGATTCATTGCGATCTTGTCGAACTTCATTTGTGCATAGTCTTTCGACCAGGCAATGAAGTCGGCGTTATGCACATCTTGGTAGCCTTTCTCTTTTAAGATTTCAGCAAACAACGGAGCCACTTCAACGCAGGTCGCGAACTCGCTTGCCAACGGAACGGACGCCAACAAATCACCTCGACCAGCTGAAGGCTCAAGCAGTGTTTCGCCTGGCTTCATATTGAGCGCCGCCGCAACATAATCCGCGATTGTTTTTGGGGTAGGGTAGAACTGGTGGGCAACTACATCCGGTATCTGACCGGTGGCCATGATCATGCTAATGATGTTGCCAGGCTCATATGGAAATTTAAAGCAATGGCTGCTGGTCTGGACGCCGCCGATCCGCTTGATGACAGCATCAGCCTTCTCAATCTCTGATTTTGACAAGCCATGATGACTGTACGACCAGCTGCCGTAACGATTACTCATCGTTGATAACGCTCTTCTGGCCTGGCTGCTAACTTCCGTATGAACATGCCCAAACTCTTTGGGCGGGGCGCTCTTGGCAGGAGGCTTACGCAATTCAGATGGGATTGAGGCTGGCATGGCCACCGCCAGAACTTCGTTGAGTTTCCAGGCCACGTCTGGATGTACCTGAATGTGCAGGTTCCCATTTTTGAACATCTTCACGCGCATCAGATTGCCATCGATGCTGTACCAGGTGTTCATTTCTTTATTGTCACGGTAAAGCGCGCTGAATACATGACGTGACGGCGCCACCTCAGTAATTTCCTGATGCGCGAAGAAGTGAAGCATCACTCGCAGGTCGTCGAGCACATCCTCTTTGCGGTAGTTGATTGAAACGCTGTCATTCCAGTAGTCGGTAAAGACATAGGAGATGATCATCTTTTCCGAGAAGCCAAAGACCTTGTTCGTTTTGTGGTTCGGACTCAGCGCCTTGAATAGTCCATGCACACGCTCAACCAGATATTTGTGCCGGTCGTTGAGCAATGACACCATGGTTGGCACAACAGTGTTAAGGGTGAACTCTGGAACGCCCACATATTTCTTAGCACGATAAGTGTCCTTGAACATTCCCGTTTTACGTTCCTCGGATACTTCCATCTTCCCGTAGATGAATTGCTCACGCCATTCCTCACGGCGCGCAGCTGGCATGATCATCAGAACGTTCGTCATTTCCGTCACTCGCTGCCAATAACGGGCGTGAATGTTTTCCTTCACATGCTGCAAGTTAACTTTGGAAAGGGTGCTCCCGGGGCGCGCGCTGCAATCTGGCTGGTGGTTCAGCTCTAACAGTCGATTTATCATCTGATACCGGTCATCCCCATACACGTAATCATGAACCTCGTGCATCAGAGCGATCTCTTTGTCGCACTCGGCCACAATGTTATTGATGATCGCTAATTCCTTGCGGAATGCGATGTCACTTCCAGGGGATGTAGCTTCGATGATTGAAAGCGCTGCAGTCATAATGACACCATTAAATAAATTGTTTTCTTATGGGTGTTATTATGACATATCAGATCAGGCAGGAAACAATGAAATGAAGGCGCCAGCACATTGGCTGGCGCTGAAGGTTACTTACTGCAGGTAACGTTGCGGAAATCGCTCTTAGGAATCCAACCACTCGCACCAATGGTTGAGTTGCCCGAAACGAAGTAAAAACCATGGTACTCCTTTACCATTTTGACCTTCATGAAGTGCCCCGGAGCGCTATGCTTTAAGCTCACATTCCCTTGGCAATTCACTTTCGTTTCTTTATCACCGTTTGCCGCGCAACCTGACAGCAAAGCAAAAACTGCGGCCGTCATAAAAATTTTATTGATCATTTTTGACTCATCCATATCTCATTCAACAGACATCATTTTATACTTCCTGACCACTAACCCCTTAGAAAACCTATTAATTAAATGACTTTCACAGGGTTGTACGATGTGGGCAAACGAGATACATCGGCAATCATGACCTGAGATTTAGTATTTCTATTCAAATATTCTGAACCCCAACCAGACCAAAACATCTGGCCGCGTGGAACAACCGACACAAACACCTCATTGTTGCCGCCTGCAAGATGAAAACATTCTGTGAGGGCATACCAACCATAACCATACTGACGTGCGATAGGCATCGACACTGCAAGATTCCCCGCACCTGCCGCGCCTATGCTTGTCCAGTTGCTTCCTGAACCATTTCCTGAGTGGTTTGGAAACCCAGGGTTTAACCAGATAACTTTTTTTAGGAGTAGGTGATACCAGTTAGAATCAAACGTCAGGTTTTTATTCTGATCCCACATGCGAATACCGTAAGAGTCAGTTGCAGGGGGAATCCATCTGTCAAAAATGTAATATTGGATTGGCTGAACTGTCTTGTTCCACCATTTTGAGATTACCCACATTTTTGACAGCGCCCCCCTTGGAAATCAGCTCCGCTACCAGGAAGCATTGAAACTCGGGAGTCAGCATTCATTGGCTTTAAGAAGACAATAGGCGAGTTCATTCCGCTGGTGTCTAGCACCAGATTGCAGAAGGAGCTTTCTCCTTTTGGATTAAACTGAGCATTGGTTATCTGACCTGAAGAACGAAGAGAGAAGTTGAGCTGACCTGTACTCGCAATTACCTTTCCAGCATCGTTGAAGAGCTGCATACCGTAATCAGCCATTGTAGACACCCCAAACAACTGTCATACCACCACCAATGAGTGGACCTCCCAAATCATCTGGATAAGCCAAGTTCATATAGTTGTATTCAAGAGAGATAGAATTTACACCGATGGTCACGTCTGGAAGGCTATACGCGAACACACTGTCACTTGGGACAGTTCGTGTTGTTGGCACGAAGAAAACATATGGTGTGCCGTTTGAAAAATCACAGTTAGAAATAACATATGTATATTTTTTAGTCCCCTTCTCACCTGCTGAGACAACCCACCCTTTTCCCTCTGTCATAAATGGCAAATCCAGGGTCCCTTTGACTTGCGACATAATGCTAGTGTTATCGCATGTCAGTCTGCCGCTGCTATCGAAGCATTGAAATCCATAAGCCATGTCATATCCTTTGACTGGTCATTTTAAAACCGTGAAAACATCTTGTTTTCACACATAACTAAACAATGATATTGTTTACTTTATGCGCCTTCTGTCAAGGGCGATGCTCCGCCACGTTATTGGAAAAATCTCGTTTGATGATCTATTGTGCTGTATATACATACAGTTCTTTTGGTGAGTCCAAAATGTTTGCCCTTGTTGATGCAAATTCGTTCTATGCTTCTTGTGAGACGATTTTCCGGCCTGACTTGATCGGCAAGCCAGTTGTAGTCTGTTCTAACAACGACGGCTGCATTGTGGCTCGATCACCTGAAGCCAAGAAATTAGGCATAAAAATGGGTGATCCACTATTTAAAAACGAGCGTTTCTTTAAAGAGAATGGCGTAGCGGTCTTTTCCAGTAATTATGCTCTGTATGCCGACATGAGCCGGCGAATGATGGCTATCATAGGTGAGATGGCGCCAGGCCAAGAAATTTACAGCATTGATGAAAGTTTCCTCGATGTATCAGGCATTTCCAGCTATATGCCCTTGGATGAATTTGGGCATCAGATCCGCAATCGCATTAAACAAGAAACCTTCCTCACTGTGGGCGTTGGCCTGGCTCAATCCAAAACTTTAGCCAAGCTCGCAAATCACGCAGCGAAAAAATGGTCAAAAACAAACGGGGTGCTGGACTTATCCAGCCCGGTGCGTCAGCGCAAACTCATGGCGCTGGTGGACGTGGGGGATGTCTGGGGCGTTGGTAGCCAGTTAACGAAGCGCTTGAACCAGATGGGTATTGAAACGGCGCTACAGCTGGCTCAGGCCAACACGACGATGATCCGCAAACATTTCGGCGTGGTGCTTGAACGCACCGTTCGTGAGCTGAATGGTGAATCGTGCATCCCACTTGAAGAGCAGCCCCCACCCAAGCAGCAGATCGTCACCTCCAAATCCTTCGGGCAGCGCGTTGAGCGCCTGCAGGACATGGAACATGCCGTTTGCACTTATGCCGTACGCGCATCAGAGAAGTTAAGAGAGCAAAAATCACGTTGCCGGCTTATTACTGTTTTCATTGCAACGAGCCGCTATGCCAATGAGCCTCAATATGGCGACAGCGCTTCGATTACCTGCGAATATCCCACCGCCGACACGCGTGACATTGTAGCGTTTGCAATGCAGTGCCTAAAGCGCATTTGGCGTGATGGCTACCGATACGCGCGCGCCGGGATAATGCTCGGGGATTTTTACCAGGATGGAGTCGCTCAACTCGATATGTTCAGCGAACATAGGCCGCGGCCAAAGGCAGATGAATTGATGGGAGTGATCGGCTCAATCAACAAAAGAGGAATTGGAAAAGTTTGGTTCGCAGGGCAGGGGGTTGATAACAAGTGGCAGATGAAGCGCGAGACGCTTTCCCCGCGCTACACCACTTGTCTGGAGGATTTACCGATCGCTTACTGTAAGTGACGCATCACCCAAACCGGTCGCGGCAAGAATAAGACGAGACATCTTGCCCTTGGCCACTGAGTTGAGATCGCGCCCATCGGCTGGATATTTCGCCCACTCCATCAACTCGAAGAGGTCTGGCAAATCAACGCCTTCACCAGAAACAACTTCCGTGTATAGGAACTGGTCGAATGGGGTGACGCAGTCAGTACCATCCTTCGGGTCATTCTCATCCAGCCACACCTTGCGCGCAGCTCTCACTGCCTCGCGGAACGATCGAGACATCGATTTTAGAGATGACAGCTGCCAGCTCTGCTTGTAAAAATCACGCGCGTGAATCACCTGTGCGTGTGATTCTTCGAGCATGGCAATACGGTCTTTGGCTGCGGCCAGTTGAAGACCCGGCGTCTCTCCATCATTACGCTGGATAGTGACCGTGAAAGCCCCCATTTCAGGCAATTGATACGCCAGCTCATAATAGTTAGTGGCCGGAGTATCCTGGAACTCTTTGGCGAACATCATTGCCGCCATACCCGACATCGGTCCATTGCTGAGGAACTTCAGAAGCCCACCGCCTGGGGAATCCATTTCTTCACGCATTTCCTCGGCTTGTTCTTGCGCTTTGTGAGCGTACCAGCTGTTAATATCGTGGTTGAGAAGCTCTTCGGTTGGCACCCCCCTTAGAAACGTCTCCATCAACGCCTGGCGATCGAGTGTGCTGGTGGTCTCATGCTGCATCTTGTTCACTCCACGCAGTCTGGATAGTGCGCAGATGCTTCAAATGGCGCGCCTTGAAGCTGGTGCTCAACTGCTCATAGGCCCACACTAATTTTGCACGGACAATGTCGGCCAGACCGCCTTCCATAAGGCCAAAGATTTCATCCATCATGAACTCTTTTTCAGCAAGGTAGATCGCAGCGAATCCGTGGTCATGCTCGACGATGGAAGAGGTGTTATGCAGCAGATCACACAGCTTAATCACCATCGTTTCTTCATCGAGGCTATTAATCAGCGCGCGGCAGTTGATAACAAAACGCTGTACGCGGTTGCCATCTTCTTTGCCGGCTTTATTGGTCAATGCGTCAACCTTCCACGCAATACTCTCGCCAAACGCTTCTTGCAGATCTTCGAAGGTCAACTGAGTGTCTCCAATGACATCGTGAAGATACGCGGCCGCAATCATATCTCTGGTGCCGCCATACGCACGAACCAGCTCGGCAACAGCGGTTGGGTGGGTGATGTACGGCTCGTTAGTGTATTTGCGGCGCTGGCCAACAGCGCCATGGGCAGCGGTCGCATAAGTGCGAGCTTTATCGATGATGATGTCCATAATTTACCTAAATGAGATGGGCGCCGTAGCGCCCATTTTAAATTAATGAGTGGCTGTTTTATTCAGATCGTGGCGGTTGGTGATTTCACGCATCCAGAACTCAATGCCTGCTTTATGGCTTTCGAGTTTGTCAGCCACGGCCGACAAGGCTTTTACGGTAGAGCGCGGGTTTGACCCATCTAGAACCGGCAGCTCGATATTCATGCTTGCGCTCAACGATGCCAGAGCGTCACCCATTGCTTTGCCATTGGTGGCCTGCAGATTGATCTGGGCGTTCAGACGGGCGACTTCCTTTTCCAGCTCTTCAACACTTTGGACTGAGCCTACAGTGCTATCGCCAGTACGCGGCGCTTTATCTGCCCGAGCTTCATCGTCAGCTTTAATAAGCAGCTCCAGCATCATCTCCGGGTCTTTCATTACCGGCATCAGGAATTGCAGTGCTGCAATAGCCTGCACCGGATGCAGATCCTCTTTGCCGACGATTGCACGGGCATGTTTGGCCACTTCAGAGAGGCTGATTTCAGGGGTGCGCTCATTAGATTGCTTGGCTGCGGCTTTTTTCATATCGCATAAAATACACATGTGCTTTTCCTTATTTTCTTATTTGTGATAACAAGTTGTTTTCTCAGTGGGTGTATATTGCCACCATCGAAAAAGGCCACTAAGCAATTTGGTTCGGCTTGGGCAGGGAAGTGGGGCGACTAAAAAGGCGTCCGAAGACGCCTTGTATTACTGCTTTTTCAGTAGCGGCAGAAGAATAACAACTGCGACCGCCAGCAAAGCGCCATCGGTGAGCACTGACATCAACCGGCTGGCAAAATCAACCATGACTGCAAGCAGTGCAAAGAATCCGGCAGCGCCGAGGCGAATGTTGCGGATCATCAGAGGTACGGGTCGAGGGAAAGCTGAAGTGCCTGAGCAATCTTCTTCAGGGCTTTCATTTCGTCTTCACCAATGCCATCGTTGTCAGCAATGTCGATACACAGGCACAGAACGTCCACAGCATCAGTAGTGCCGGCAATATCTTCTAACTCACGAAGAGCTTGGGCGGCTGCTCGGCGCGCGCTTGCTTCGAATTGCTGGCGCACGTTAGAGCTGAGCTGAGCGATCTCACCAGCGAACGGCGCAAATGAAGGGGTAGCAGCCATGGTCTTCTCAAGCACATCAACTTCTGCAGGCGAGCAGTCGCCATCAAAATAAGAAATGTAGTATCCGCCCCAGACAGTCGCTTCAACCGCATCGCGGTTCTCCATTTTTTTTACTTCGATAACTGCTTTACGGGTTTTCTTTTTCAGCAAACTAAACATGTGTTTTCCTTTGTTTATTTAACAACTTGTTTTCTAAGTGGTCATATCGTAGCGCGCCCAAAACGGGGTAAAAGCGCTGCGTTACGGTTTAAAAGAATCCGAGCGCGGCGCCCCGCGGCGGGATAAAAATGCCAATGACTCTGGCGATTTCTTTCCCGCCCCAGAGAGGCACTGGAATGTCTGTTGTGAACACCTTCACGAGATTGGTGATCCACGAAATAATGACGACGACGCCTAAGAGGAAGAAGCCTCTAATCCACATCACGCATCTCCCTTAATCACAGCCGAGCGATCCGCCTGAATCGAAGGAACTACCTGAGTCATAGCTTCCACCGCCGTGGTCGAATCCACCATGGCTCCCGTGGGAAGAGTGGTGGCTTGAGCTGCTTGAATGGTTGCTGATGGCGGGGCTGCTATGGTGCGAACTGCTGGCGCTATGAGAGATGCTGGAGCGAGCTGGAACGTCGTCGTTATCGATGTACACAAAAGGCACATGGTTAACATCACTAACAGGGGCTGCGCTACGCGCCGAAGTCGTTGAAGCTGGTACTGCTGCATGAGATTTTTCCTTCCCTAGAAAAACTGGCGGATCGGACAACCCCCACAACTCAACTTCAGAACGGCCACGTTGCTTCTCGACATGCTTAACACCGGCTGCGGTGCCGAGCGTAACCAGAACATCGGACAGGCGATCGCAACGTGACTCAAGTTCACGGATGCGGATTTCCATCTGGCTAAGCTGGCGTTCGAAGCGGCGCTTGAGGAACAAATAGCTGATCATTTAGTTTCCACTCGTTTCCAATCGCAGGCGAGCTGGTCAATCATCGAAGCCAGGTAATCAACCACCTTGCCATTTGGAAGAACCATCTCTAAACCAGGAAATACGGTGTAACCGTCTGGCTGGTGAACTTCAAAAAGGTTGAGTGGAAGACCGAAGAACACTTTGCCTTCAGTTTTCTGGTATTCGCTTGAGCTGATCACCCCGGTGCGGAGTCGTATGGATGTGTCGGCAGGCCATTTCTGACGTGCGAAGGAGGCGCCGGTTTTAATGCCGGTCAAAACGTCTGCGTAAGACAACAACATGTTCACAAACGAATCCCTTCTTGAGACACAAAAAGTTACGGCTGGGCGAACCCAGCCGTGTTTGTGCTCCGTCCATGGAGCAAGCGCTAAACCAGCGCCGTCGTCGTCCTGACGGGGGTTAATTTAATATTAACGTTGTAGGTAGTCAACTACTTATTTTCGCCTCGCGCGGGTGAATAAGTATTATTGGTATTTTATGATGAAATAATACCCAGAATGGGTTTAGAAGTGAGAAACCGAACGAATGTGAGGTTTCCCTCGAACGTAGTGAGAGGTTGTGTGTTCTGGATATAATTCACCCAGGGAAGCAGGGTTGAGAAACCCACGCTAACCTGAGCAAATCATAGCCAGAAACTATGACCGAGATCCAATGCCAGTCCCGGTTAGGAAGGTTGTGGGCAGCAATACCCCAGAATCAAGATCCTTCCTCACTGCAGGAGGGGAACACCAGACACCAACCTCTTGGAACTCGTCTGGTTTCGACAACCTACAGTGACTCCTTTTCTCTCCTGCTTTGATTCTCCCTCTCCCCGAGCGGCTTCCGCGTCCCGGTTCGATCGCTGGTAACAGGTTCCTTTAAGCAGACGCCAGCGCCATAACCCTCCACCCATCTGCCGAGCCATTCCGAAAAATGACGGCGGGATGTTAACACTGGCAGATCAGACGGTAAATAGCTAAACAGCTATTTAACCGCGTTACTATTTTTAAACGGTGGCTTTCTGCTCAGTGCGGCCGTAAAGTTGAACATTCAGCCCATGAACTTCGTTGATTAATTCGCCGATCAGCTGCTCAACTTCATTGGTATGCTGCCCACCGCGGATCGCCTTAAGCGCCCACTCATAAAGCGTGAATGACTGATCGCGGCTTTTGAGTAGCTGGCGTGCATTGGCGAGAAAATCAGTATCGATCAGTGCCACTACGTTGGTAGGGTGTGCCATGTGTAATTCCTTCTGATTAATGTCCAGCGATCATAATTTTTCTGGGAAGGGGATCTACCAACAATCCCAGGTATGACAAGGGCTGGTGGGTTGCTTACAACCGACCTGCTTCTCTATAAATAGATAACTAACCAGTATTTAAATATACGGAAGCAGGTTGGATAAATTGGGTTTGTGGTGGTGCTAAGCTGCCAGTTCCAAAGTGGGTTGTTTCTTCTTGGAAGGGCGCTTTTTCCTGATAGCTTTTGATGGATCGTAACCACCCAGCTCTTTCATTACTGGTAGTGAAACCTTGCGAAGAATGTGCCCAGCCTGGTGGCAGTGGCCGCGGAAGACCACCAGCATACTCCCACCAGGGTTTTCACGTACTTCTACCAGCCCCAGCTCCACGTCTGGTTCAAGAAAGGCTACACGCCCACCGGTCAGCACCACCGTCTCATTAGCTGATTCAGTGGCGAACTCATACCAGGCGGTATCAAGTGATTGGGGGATCAGCATTACTGTCGATACGCCGCGACGCTGCTCACGCATAGCTGCCTCTATCCAGGGCCTAATCTTGGAATAAGGCGGATTGAGAAAAGCATTGGTGCCTGGCTCGCCCCAATCACAAACAAGCGCGTCTCTTTCCTTGCCGATAAAGTCAGGCAGTAGAGCGTTGCCGGCATCACAAGCCACGTCAACGTTAAACTGGATGCCCAAGTATTTCTGAATGGCCTCAAATAGCCACCGTGGAGTGCGCCACAGGTCGCGCAGCTCTTTGTCACGCTCGCGCTTTTTAATCTTCTCTGCGGCAATCATGATAATTCTCTGTAGGTAGTTAGCTACCTATTATAACAAAAGCAAGATTTCTTTGGTATGGCTGCGCCCACTAAACTCTGACGCAGCCTATGTATAGAAATTATTGTTCCTTTCTCATTGCCATGAAAATAGTCGCCATGGCTCTGGCATCTTGACGGTTTGAAAATTCGTCTTTGGGATTGTTAAACATCAAATCGAAAACTGTTTTTTTCTGGTTTTGCATGTCACGAGCGATGCCTTGTGGGCGGTGAGTGTCTAAGCCAGACTTACCATCATTCCATGTATATCTGAAAGTGTAGATATAGGGTTGCGGCTTGCGACCATTTGGGGGCAGGAAATAAAGGCTAAGTTGAATGGTGTCAAGATCGGTGATCTTGTCAGTAACTTCTTTGTAATGCCTCTCCTGCGATTTATCAGGGTTATTGGCTATATTCTGTAGAAGTGCTTCTTTAAGTTTATCAGCATAATCATCGACATCCCCCACATTACAAGTGACCTTTACGACATCTCTTCCTTGATACATCCATGTAACATCGTCTTTTGTCTTCTCCCAATCAACCGAGTCACATACTTTCCAATTAGCGAAACCTTCCTTATAGGTATCACCCATTAAAAAACCAGGTTTTGTATCTTGTACCGTGATTACATCGGGATCGGTTTCGCCACAAGCAGTTAACGAGAAAATGCTTGCTGCAAAAACAATCGCTGTTGATATTTTATTCATTTCATCCCTATTTTTTTACTGCGCAACCGATGAGTTAACGGCAGATAGCCAGAATTGTTTAGATTTAATTTGATAGAGCCAGATCGCTCTTAGAGCGGAGAGGAAAATTTGTTGTGGGTAATTAAGCTTTTGAGTATTCAAGCCCACAGCGTCCTTCCCGTGGGCGTATTTAGATGGTCTCTTTACTCTTCCGCCATAAATTTTTTGACGATCGGAGAATCAGCATTAAGCGAAAGATATTTTCCATCTTTTGCAGCGATGCCCAGCGCCGGAAATACTGCCATCATTTGGCCAGCCTGAGTGGAGGCAGTGCCAACTGGATAAGGTTTTTCTGGATAACTCATCATCGCCAGTTTGAGGCTATTGCTGCTTGCCGTTTTGTCAGCGATCAGCGAATGTAATGAAATGCGGGTGTACACGCTTAGATCCGGCCCACCACTAAACCAGTGCATAATGTTTTGGATTTTGTCCATCGCCTTCACTGGAGCCTCGTTGTAGCACTTCATGAAATCCTCGCGCTGGAGGCCAGCTTTCACAAAGAAGGCATCGTCTTTACCATCAAAGGTGAATCGAGCGCCACGAGGTGTGCTGGCTTTTTTAGGCTTAGTCTCTGGCTCTGGCTGTTTATCCTTCTGAACTTCAGGTTTGGCCGGTGCTTCAATCACCGGGAGAATACTCTCTTCGCCATCGGCTAAAATCTCCGATGGTTTCTCTGGTGGTGTGGCCGTGTTCGACTCTTCCAAATCAATGATCACCTGCTCCATATCACCTGAAGCAGCAGCTGGCGTAACCGGTAACTCGTTTTCGATCTTTGCCACGATGCTCTCTTGTGTAGATGTGGCGGCCTCAGCGGCGTTCGTTTCCAGCTCATCGAGCAAAGAATCGATGCCTTTCATTTGAGTGTCAGCAGCGGCTGGGGTTTCATCAAGGGATGCCAAGATCGCAGACAGAGCATCGAGGTCAGAAACGTTTGTTTGTACTGCGTTGGACATGTGCTTTTCCTTTCATTGTTTTAAATGTGCTTCGTAATGACAGCTATTTTGCCAAACTGAGCTAGGGGAAAAAGCGAGATTTACAGGCGAATGGTTTTGAGAAGGCATTAAAAATGCCGCCAAGCAAGGCGGCATCTTTTATTAAATATGTGGAAGTATATCTTTCTCAAATATGTCTCTCGCAAGTCTTCCAGTTGGTTTGTAATTATCAATATCCTTTAATTTAAACATTGATCCACCAACTGCAACAGTAATATACTTAAATGTACAGCCTTCTTCTTCAACCACTCTACATGGGAAAGTGTTCAAAACATTATACATCGCAGAATCATACAACTTAATGTGTTTTAATGGTTCGATGCGCTGCATCTTCATCATCATGCGAACTTCGGGTGACAAAACATCTTCAGGAGTCCAATTTCCAAGCGAGAAAGAAGATGAGAGTATTTTATCTGGGAGCAGCGCCCCCTTGCCATTAGTATACTCTTGATTTTTAATGGTTAAATCAATAACCCCAAACGGTGGCGCTACTACAATTGAGTGACCTGCAAATATTCTCTCATCGGTAGGCAGCCAAAAATATTCAGGCCCGTAACCAGATTTCTCAGGAAATTCTATCTTAACCGTCGATTTGGTAACGTAGTTCCATACACCTAATTCGTCGAGCATACGAGCAAATATGGATGAGGCATCAACACAGGCCCCCATTCTTCCATCGGCTTTGAGAATTTCGTGAAAAATATTTGAGCAAATTTCAATTTTTCTCTTTGCCTCGCTTAAATACTGTTCAGAATACTCTTTATGCTCAACATATAGCGCGTAATTTTCTAAGAATGTTGAATCCTTTCTTTCTTGATTTAGAAATTCATCGGAATCACAGAAAGCGGGATATGAGAAATCAATACCGAGATTAGAAAATAGCGTTGTGAGCTTTTTAGTTATATTAACGTTTGAATTTAACCACTTCATACTCATCTCCTATGAAAAAAATGAGTATGAAGCTAATCACGTAGACTATCAATTAATTATCAGAAGACAAACGGCAGCTGGAACAGGCCGTACTTTTCACGCGCTATAAAGAAGCATTCCATCATCAGATCTACATCGTAAAGAGCGCTATGCGCTTTTTCCGTGTCGTACACCAGCCCCAAAGCAAATGCCAACTCCTGCAAGCGCGGGCGCTTTCCGTCCTCTGTAGCCCACAGCCCCTCTAACATAGTGTCAAACATAGGTTTGTCTGGCATGGAATGACCAGCGAGATTGAACTCATGTTGCAGAAACGGGCCATCAAAGCCCTCGCCATTGTGAGCAATGTAAAAGTCACTGGCGTCCAACATCGAGATAAGCTCAGGGGCTTTGTCTTCAAAGAGTGGGGCGGTTGCCAGCATCTCTAATGAGATGCCATGCACCTTTTGAGCTTCTGGCTGGATGGTTCGCCGCGGGTTAAAGCGCATCTCCAGGCTTGCTATCTTCTCTTTGGTGATGATGTTGTAGGAGGATAGGGCGATCTCGATGACTCGATGGCCACCGCGGAAATCCAGTCCGGTTGATTCAATGTCCAGCCCGGTTGCGATCATAATTTTTTAGCTCCTTTGACAATGGCGTTTTTTGCAAACGCAGCTGCCTTTTTGATTGTCTCGGTCTGCGTGTCACATGCCACCTTTGCCAGTTCAGCACCGGTGGTGACGTTTAGAACACGCATCGTTTTGTCGTCGAGATCAACGCTGATGAAAATAGTGTTGCCGCCTGGCATTGCCAGGTGCATGGGGAAAATGGGCTTACCTGGTTCGTTAGCAAACTGAGTCATCACCTGATTTAGAATTTCGCTGATGGATTCAGTCAGCAGCCCCTGGACACTCTCAAACACTGCGCGGATGGCAATTCTTGCCTCACGAGCAGTCAGAAGTTTTGACTCAAATTCGGTCACCACTCGTTCGAGCGCTTCAACCGTCTTCCGGTCGATTTCATCCTGCAAGAGAAGGTCGGTGGTCATGCTTGTATTCCGTGATCATGTGGTGCGCGTATTGTTGCGCACCACGAGAGGGGTTCAACATTTAGTGCAAGGCGCTATCGGATGGCCGTTTGTGCGCTTCTGCTGAGGTTCGGATGTACTGGCTAAATGAAGTAATCCGCGCATCCAGATTTGTTAAAGTTGGCGGGAAGAAGCCGACTGTAAGGTTTCGCTTGTCTCCAAAGTGGTTGAGATTGTTCAGTTCACCGCACACCAGCGCATCGATTCTGCGAACATACAAAGGGTCGAGAGAGCCTCGCTGGTCTCGTTCTCTGTCATCTTGAGAAAGTTCGATCCCCGGGCGCAATCCAACGATCACGTTGTAATTCGCAATTGCGGTTCGCGAACACACCTGTTGAATCTCATCAAACAGCGAAACACAACGATCATCATTAACCTGGTGGAAGAGGTCGATGGTGTAGGCCATAACGTCAATTGGCGTTCGATCCATTACGAAACTGCCTGAGCCGTGGGACTTCTCAGCGATGTGGTTTGCGACGGCCAGCTGCACCTGCAGGCGCTCGTAAAGAGGCATTTCTTGACCGACCACCACACCCAACTTACTCATCAGCGCGCCGACGCCAGCATCGACAAACTTGTAACCGTACTTAAGAGCGAGACGCTTGGCTAAAGTCGTTTTACCCGTTCCCTGGGCGCCAGCCAAACCTATGCGATCCATTCTTTATCTCCATAAACAACTTGTTTAAAGGATGGTGTTGTTTCCGTTTCCTCTTGCACCACTAACGTCTCAAGTGAAATCAGATTTGCGGCTGCCATTTCTTCCATGGGGAAAAAGGTATCTGCGTCGGGCACTTCAATATCAAGGTGCGTCAGATAAACACGATGAGCGTATGGCAGGGCGAGACGATAAATCTCAGCGCCCCCAATGATGGCCACCTCGCAGTTTGAATAGACCGACAACTTAGCCACATCTGACATACCTCTGAGATGGACGAATCCAGCCGGTACACGAGCTGCATCACGGCTGATAACAACGTTCACACGGTCAGGAAGTGGCTTACCCAAGCTTTCTGCCGTTCTACGCCCCATAACAACAATCGTACCGGTTGTCATGCGCTTGAAAATTTGCAGATCTTCTTTGCTGCGCCATGGCAGCTGATTCTCTTTGCCGATGGCACCGTTCTTGGCCACCGCAGCAATCATAAACACGGTCACTCTCCCTTTCGGACGACATAACAAACAGGGCGGTTTGGGTGGCTTGCCATCACACTGACAAACTCTTGGCTGGCGCCTACCGCTGCAATCAGTCGATCTGCCCGATGCTCCTGCAAAGTCTTTTTTAAATATGCTCCGTACTTTGGCGTCATTCCGCCGAAGTAAAGCCAGTCATAATCAATGCCAGCACCTTTTAGCCATTGCTTAGTGGCCTCAATCAGCTTGGCTGAGCGATTAGAGACCAGAGCAATTTCAGCCCCGGAGCGCATGAAGCCCCGGAGCATTCGGCTAGTGGGGAAGACAAGACCATCGCCCATTACTAGGCGATCGTCTTCGGCCGACATTGAGCTGCGGTGGTTAACCTCAGCCAATACACTGTCGATCTCACAAAAAACAATCATTCCCCTGGCCATTGCTACACCGCCACCGGAACCTTGATCCATGGCAGTGGCTCATAGCCTTCAATCACGACGCCATCCCAACGGAAATCGTCAAGCTCTTCCCAGGCTTCAGGAAGGATGACCACCGGGTCAGAGTTTTTTGGGATTTCGCGCGCCTGGAACTCTTCAACCGCCTTTTGGTGGTTGTCGTAGAGATGAATATCACATCCGTAATGAGTCAGAGACGCGGCCATATGACCGGTAATTTGGGCAATGAAATGAGTGAGGATGCCGTACCCAGCAATGTTGAAAGGCATACCGACAAATACATCAACGCTGCGCTGCATTACAGAAGAGCACAGAACTCGCTTTGGAATACCCAGGCTGTCCATCAGCTCATCATCAATCTCAGTGCCAGTATCCAGCAGCTCAAGCAGGCGGCTATACATGCTTTCATGGCCGTACTGAGAGTGCGTCCGGCCTACATCACTCGCCATCGACAAACGGGTTGGGAAATCCAGCTCACGACTCCACACGTAAAACGCAAAGTGGCAAGGGGGCAGTGCCATGTCTTCCAGTTGAGCCACATTCCATGCACTCATCAGCATTCGGCGATCGGATGGGTTGGTGCGAAGCGTGTCAACGATACGCGCCAGCTGGTCAACGTTTCTGGTGACAAGGGAGCGTTTGTTATCAATTTCAGTCTCAAGCAAATAACCACGCTTAAGATACTTTTGTAGATCGCTGCTGAGGATAATCCGGGTGTCTTCCAGACTGCGCCATTGCTTTCCATAGACCGGCCCGAGGTCATCGTTCTCATCAGCCCATGCGTCCCAGATTTTTACACCATGCTCTTTCAGGAAGCCGATGTTGCCGGTGCCTTTTAGATACCACTCCAGCTCAACCAGAAGAGGTTTGAGATTGGTTTTTTTGCTGGAAACAAGTGGTACTGATGCGCCAGTCAGCAGGTAATCGGTTGCTAAGAAACAGGTTCCTTTTGTGCCGGTTCCCGTTCTGTCACCAGAGGCCATGCCTTCTGATTGAACCCGGCTAATTACCGAACGGTATGTGTAATCCGTCGCGAGGCCATTTGTGAAAGGTTTGTTAAGTAAACTGGTCATCTTGATTTCTTTGATAGGTAGGTGATTACCTATCTTATAATAAGTAAAAAAAGAGCGCCATCAAAGCAAGCCTATAACTTAACAGCAAAAAAAAAGACGCCCAGAAGGGCGTCTATAAATCAGATATTCTGACAAGGTTTATTTCGCATAGGAATAAAATATACCTTTATAGCCATTTAACTACAAGGCGCTTCTTAATAATTCTTTCACAATAGTAGACGTCTCAGCCGTCACAACAAAGCCAACCAGATCGGCTTCACTGTAGGTTGGTGATTTGAGAATTTTGCCATCGGAGATGCGGAATCCGATTCTTAAATCAGTACCTTCACATGCTCGGAAGCCCAGATCTGAA
Source organism: Cronobacter sp. JZ38 (assembly GCF_008932145.1). Lineage (NCBI taxonomy): Bacteria > Pseudomonadati > Pseudomonadota > Gammaproteobacteria > Enterobacterales > Enterobacteriaceae > Cronobacter > Cronobacter sp. JZ38. The sequence continues at coordinate 50,587 of NZ_CP017663.1, read as the reverse complement.
TGGTCGTACTGGCAGCAATCCACCGCCACAGCCCGCTCTGCATCGTCACCCGGCCACAGCTTCGTCATGTTGGAACGGTGAACTTCCGCCACCAGCTCTACAATGTTGATGTCCATTAAATCAGCCAGGCGATAGGTCATGCTGCAGGCGACATAAAGCATGTTCAGGACTCGGCGCAGCTCGTTAACAAGAGCACCTTCTGACAAATTCTCTGACTCAATCTTGGTCGCAAGAGCCTCAAGCTCATCAGCAACTTTGCCAGCTTCATAAAACGGTAGCTTCACATCGTCGATCGCTGCGGAAGTCACAGACAAAGTCTCATTGAATCGACCTACGCTCTGATCCTGGGTATAGATACTCATCCCCATAGGTGCGCCGCCGCGGATCGCCACCATAGTGCCAATACCGACATAGAGGAAGTCTGCCATCGCATCCAATATCTTCTCTAGATTTGAGTTATCGGCAGCTGGGATGCCTTCTTCAATAGCTTCTTCGCGAATAAGTTTTGCACGTAAGCGAAGCAGCGCCGGTGTTGCAGCTACGCGCTGAGGATGCTGAAACATCCCGTGGAACTGGTTAACCATTCCATAGATGTCGAGAGTATGATCGCCATAACCCGGATGCAGCTCGTACAGATCTGGCTTGAAGCCGACAATTTTGTCACCGAACAGCTTCAATTTGTCCATAACGCCAGTAAACATTTTGTTTCCTTATTTATTTAAACAATTACTTTATTTTCAATATAATAACGTGTTGGATATAGGCATCCAACACGTAAATTCATCAAATATCGGCGAATTTCTTCAGGCTCTTTGAACTCACCGTTGAATCGATTTGCCCAACCAGATATGAGCTAACCTCAACTTCTTGTGGCGCCACTTGCACCTGGTCACTCAGCAGCCATTTGTTCATCCAGGGCAGGGGGTCGTTCAGCGCGTCTTCAAAAATAGGCTTCAGCCCCATGCGACGCAGGCTAACGTTGGTGCGATATTTCACATACTGCTTCAGGATTTCGGCGTTGAGGCCGATCATTGAGCCGTCTTTGAAAAGGTGTTCAGCCCAGCGCATCTCCTGTTCAGCCACGTCCTTCATGGTCTGGTAAACGAAGGGTTCAAGTTCATCGGCCACAGCCCTCCACTGCTCACCCTCTTTGCCGACGCGCATGTACTTGATCATCATTTCAGTAGAATGGCAATGCAGGGCCTCATCGCGCGCGATGAAGCGCATAATTTTTGTATTGCCTTCCAGAAGCCCACGCTCACCAAAAGAAAACGTGCAGGCGAAGCTGACATAAAAGCGGATCGCCTCCAGAGCGTTTACAGCTACCAGGGTGCGATAAACCTGTTTCTCCATGGCAAGTTCGCCATAGATTTCATCAAATCGACCTTTCTGCTCTGAAAGATACTCGCGAGCGCAGATCAGCTGGTACAGGGCATCATATTGCTCAGTTACCGATGCAGCGCGGCTCACGATTTCTTCATCGCTTACAATGCCGTCGAAGATTTCAGCCGGGTTATCAACCATGCCGCGAATGATGTGCGTGTAGCTGCGGCTATGAATGGTTTCTGAGAATGACCACGTTTCAATCCATGTCTCCAGCTCTGGAATGGAGGCCAGGGGCAGCAGTGTGGCGTTCGGGCTACGTCCCTGTACGGAGTCCAGTAGTGTCTGATAACGGAGATTGCTCAGGAAGATGTGTCGCTCATGCGGTTGCAGCTTGTTGTTAAACTCAATGCGATCTTTGGAGATGTCAACTTCTTCAGGGCGCCAGAAGAAAGAGAGTTGTTTCTCGATCAGCTTTTCAAACAGGCGATATTTTTGCTGGTCATAGCGAGATACGTTTACTGGCAAGCCAAGGAACATAGGTTCTTTAGTCGCGTCGTTCGCCCCAAGCCGGAACGTTGAATATTGGCTCATGTGTTTTCCTCGTTGCAATACGTGCCAGCATTGTGATCCGCTGGCACAGGTGTTCAATAGATTAGAGAAGGTGGGGCGGCTGCCCCACGCTTTAGATGGTGCAGGTGTCGCAATCAGACTCGTCGTCAAGAGTTGGCTCTTGATTAGCCTGGGGCGCGCTGTTCACATCGCTGGTGTCTTCCGTTTGGCCGGCACCATCGCGCGTGTTGTGGTAATAGAGGGTTTTGATGCCCAGCTGGTAGGCGGTGAGCAGATCATCAAGCAGCGTTTCCATCGGGACTTTGCCATTTGGGAAGCGCTCAGGGTCATAGTTCGTGTTGGTCGAAATAGACTGGTCGAAGAACTTCTGAATGATCGCCACTTTGGTCAGATAACCGTAGTTGCTCGGCATATCCCACAGATATTCGTATTGCCCTTTCAGGTTCTCAAAATCAGGCACAACCATTTTGATGGCGCCTTCTTTGGAGGATTTGATGGACACAGCGCCGCGCGGCGGCTCGATACCGTTCGTTGAGTTGGTGATCTGGCTCGACGTTTCGCATGGCATCTGAGCGGTCAGCGTAGAGTTACGCAGACCATGCACTTTGATGCGGTGGCGCAGCTGTTCCCATGGGAGTTGCAGCGGATGCTTCGCATTGATCTCCCGACCATCCAGAGATTTGCGGTAGTGGTCAATTGGCAGCTGGCCGAGAGAGTATTTGGTTTCGTCGAACCACTCACACGCACCTTTCGCTTCAGCTAATTTGCAGCTGGCGTCCAGAAGGTAATACTGAATCGCTTCAAACGTTTCGTGAACCAGCTTGTTGCCTTCGAGATCGGAGTATTTAAAGCCATTCTTCGCTAGGTAATACGCAAAGTTGGTTACACCAATGCCCAGGCTGCGGCGCGCTTTTGCTCCACGCTCTGCGGCTTCCATTGGGTAGTTTTGGTAATCAAGCAGTGAGTCGAGCGCCGCAACTGCAAAGAATGCGACTTCCTGCAGGTCACCCAGAGAGTTAATGGCGCCGAGGTTAAACGCTGACAGTGTGCAAAGAGCGATCTCGCCGTTGGGGTCGTCAGTTTTCACCAGCGGTTTGGTTGGCAGCGTTATCTCAGCACACAGGTTTGACATACGCACTGGCGCAATGCTCTGGATGAAGGAGCTATGCTCGTTCATGTGGTCAGCGTTGCCGATATAAATACGACCGGTAGAGGCGCGCTCCTGCATCATGGAAGAGAACAGCTCAACGGCAGAAACACTCTTCTTGCGAATAGCCGGGTCAGCTTCATATTTCAGGTAAAGATCTTCGAACAGATCCTGATCTTCGAAATAAGCGTCATACAGACCAGGCACATCATTCGGGCTAAACAGAGTGATGTTCTCTTCACGAATAAGACGGCGGTACATCAGGCGGTTCAGCAACACACCGTAGTCAAGATGGCGTACACGGTTCTCATCCACACCGCGATTGTTTTTCAGCACCAGCAGGCTTTCAGTTTCCAAATGCCAGAACGGATAATACGCAGTAGCTGCGCCACCACGAACACCGCCCTGCGAACAGGATTTAACGGCTGTCTGGAAGTGTTTCAGGAACGGGATAACGCCAGTGTGGGTTGCTTCGCCGCCACGGATTTCGCTTCCCAGCGCACGGATGCGGCCAAAGCTAATGCCGATGCCGGCGCGTTGAGAAACGTAATCGACGATCGCGGCAGCTGTACCATTAATGGCTTTCAGACTATCGCCAGATTCAATCAGTACGCAGCTTGAGAACTGGCGCGTCGGTGTGCGAACGCCTGCCATGATTGGGGTTGGCAATGAGAGCTTGAATGTACTGGTGACATCATAGAAGCCTTTGACCATTTCCAGACGAGTTTTACCACTGGTGCCGTCCTGCCAATCCTGGAACAGACACATGCCCACCAGCATATAAATGTGCTGCGGCGCTTCGTGAATTTTTCCAGTGACGCGGTTCTGGACAAGATATTTGCCCTGCAACTGCACGGTGGCCGCGTAGCCAAACAGATCATCGCGAGCGGTATCGAGATATTTGCCCAGCTCGTTAATTTCGTTCGGATGATAGCGTTTCAACAAATCTTCATCGTAAATGCCACGATTAACGAGGTTCACGATGTGCATGTACAGGTCGGGGTATTCGTACTGACCAAACGCATCTTTGCGCATTTTGAACAGATTAAGACGGGCTGCAACTTGGGAGTAGTTCGGAGTTTCAGGGCTGATCAAATCAGCTGCGGCTTTCACCAGCGCCTCATGCAGCTGGCTGGTGGTCATGCCGTCAAAAATGCTGGCAGAAGCACCTAGGGCGATGGCTGATGCACTGACGTTTTCAACGCCTTCAACCGCCCACATTACCACGCGGTTATACTTCTCTTCGCTCAGTGGCTCCGATCGCCCGTTACGTTTCTGGATGTTAATCATGTGTTTTCCCAATAAAAAGGCCACTACATATAGTGGCCGCCATGATAGTAGGTAGTTAGCTACCTATCAACGATAAATCATAAAATTGCTTTCAGAACGCTTACCACCTGTTTGAATTGATCAGTATCTAAACCGACGTAAATCGCCGCCACAGCGTCAGCAAGGTGCTCATTCTTACCGGTCAGCACCATTTCACCTTTGGACTTGTGGCGCAGCCAGGGGGCGTCTGGTTGCTCCTTAATAGCCCATTCAATGATGTCCTCTTTGGCAACACTCGCTTTACCGCCGACATACTTCTTAATTTCGTCAGGGGTAATCTGAATCAGCGGCTTTTGAATGCTTGCCAGAACGCCGATGCAAATGCCATAGCTTGTCTGGGCACGAGACGATTGGCTGCCCACCGGCAGCTCAGCGAAAACGATATGTGCCTCATCAATCATTGGCTTTGCTTTCGCCCAAATCTCACCAGCGCGGCGCAGATCGTCGCTATTCACACGTACCGTTTTCTTTTTGCCACCGGCCTTCGTTTCCGCCAGCTCAAAGCGTGTCACCTTAACTTCATTCGTGTCCAGATCGAGTGTGCCGGCAGCGATGCCAAAGTTACTCATGCTGGGGTCTAACCCGACGATTTTAATTAACTTACTCATATGGTCTCCTTACCATGTTCCCCACTGAGGGTGGGCTTCCTGCGTCATTACCGGTTCGTCTTTTTGCTGGCTTCTTGATGGTACGCCCAGCAGCTCATTGAACAATGAATCATCATCCTCTGAGGTCATCATGGTTTGCGCAACGAACTCACATAATTCACTGAGATAGTTCTTCGGTAGATTGTGCTTAACATTTTCGTGAGTGTCGCCATCAGCCACAAAAACGGTATCTCCCTTGTAATCCTTGAACTCAACAATTGTGTTTCGGATGATGCCATCGCCTTCTTCGAATTTGATGTCAACGCTTTCAAATGCAGCGCCGCCGCTGGCCACCAGCTCCGATTTGTTTTTTAGACGGCGGATAAAAGTGTTGAACGCGCTGATTTGCTGGCTATCCAGATACATTGACGGGTCGCCAATACTCATGGTCAGAGTGTTCACGCCACTCAGAGTAACCAGTCCACACTCGCGAGGCAGGTATCCGCTCGGATCTGCTAAGTTGATCATAAGCGGCTTTACGTTGCTTTCATGCGTGAGCGTCGTCATGACCGGGCTGGCATCAAGCAGCTCCGTTAATGCGGCGCGCTGCGCGTCATCCACCTCGCTTAGCTCGAAATACCACTTAGGCCGTACCGGTTCATCCACGTAATCCGACAGGAGGTTAATGGATGCCAGTACAGAAACCACTTGCCGGAACTGGATGTAACTTAGCTCATTAACTGACATAGCTGCGGCCGCCCTTAACTTCAACGGTGATGGTTTCGCGGAACCATGATTTCATTTCTTTGTGGCTGATGATCATCACCGTGCCACGTTCGCGCGCTTTGGTCTCAAGGATGCCCATTAAACGTTCAAGCCCCGCTGAGTCCAGCGCATCATCAATTTCATCACCGATAAACAGCTGGATATTTTTGCTGGCGCGGCTGGCCACCAGATCCTGCAATGCCAGTGAGCACGAAATTCGCACCTTGCGTTTCTCACCACCGGATAAACCCATGAATGATTTGCTGGAACCGGCTTTCGACACATTGATGTTAAACTTGTCACGGATCTCACCTTTCTTAGTGGTCTCCATTGTTGACCATTCAGCAACGATATTGCCGTCAGAAAGCGTGTTGAGATATTCGGCAGTGCGCATGTTCAGGAACGGCGTCACTGAGCTGAGAATGTGCGAACGAACACCGGCTGGCGAATATACCTGGCGAGCTTTCTCAAGCAGCTGAGCCTGCTCCTGTTGGTTTTTAAGTTCTTTTTTAAGTTCTGCGTATTTAGATTTATTGGCGCGCAGGCTTTCTTCATGGCGCGTAATGCTCGCCAGAAACGGATTCACTTCTGCCATGATACGTTCCACTTCAGCCTTAGCACGGCGGAAGGTGGTCTCAAGCAAACCCAGCTCGCCGGAACGCTTGTTTAATGTGCTTAGCTCGCCATTCAGCTGCTGGATTCGGGCAACGATGGCTGAGACATCTGGTGTTGCGTCGATAAGTGCTTGCTCGATGCCGCGCGCTTTATCAAGACGGCCTTGCTGTTCAGCCACTGTCGCTGCTGATGCCTGCGCTTCTACAATTTCACTACGTGCCTGGCCAATATAGTTCTCCTTAACGGTTGACAAATCTTCGCTGCAATAAGCCTTTCCACATGTTGGGCATGGAGTGCCAACTTTGGAGTCAATGGCATCTGCCTGCGCTTTGTTATTCTGGGCACGTTTAACCGCTGACGCTTTCAACGTCTCTGCGGAACGGATGTTGCCTTCCGCTTCGGAGATAACAGCCCGGACACGAACCAGCTTTTTATCGTGCTCATCTTTGGTTGCCAGCTTTTCACGTTCAGCGGTAATGGCGCTCTGCTTATCGCGGATCTGTTCTGGGATAGTTCGCAGTTCCAGCTCTGCCTCCGCCAATTCAACTTCAGCACCCGTCAGATCTTCGCGAGACTTTTCCAAACGCTGGCCGCGGCTCTTTTCCCACTCTTCAGAGGATTCCTTGGCTGATTTCAGCTCTGTTTCAGCTGAGTCCACCAGCGACAGCGTGCCTTCCATCTTGGTCTTAACGTTATCTACGCGCGCGGCAGCTGCATTTGCTCGTTCGCGAGCAATTGAATACGCCCGGGTCAAACGGTCAACGCCAGCAGCTTCTTCGACTATCGCTTTAAGGTTCTTGTCAGTCATACCCGGCAGATCTGGCATAGCCTCCTGGCTTGCATAAATCGATGCGGTGAACACTTCCTTCGAGGCGCCAATCAGCCGCTCAACAAGTTCCTGCGTAAGCGTGTCTTTGCCTTTGGTCATGTCGCCATCTTCCCCGCGAACAATCAGACGGTTTTTGAACTCTTTGTGGTTGCGGTGACGGATGATCGCGAACTTCTTGCCTTCGTCCTCGATAGTCACTTGAACGCGACAGTTCTTCTCGTTACCCGTTGACAGGACATCGTCACCCTTAACACCGTGGGCTGTTTCTCCATAGATGCACCACATTAAGCTGTTCATGAGGGTGGACTTGCCTGCACCATTGCTGGATGCTGATGAGTCGTCAGTGTTGATACCCTGGATCAGCACCAGCCCGCGATCGGAGAGTTCGACTTCCGCTTCGGCCAGCGCCATGAAGTTCTCAACCTTCATTGACAAAAATTTCATGTGCTTTTCTCTGTATGTTTTATTTTGGACGCCAGGTTAGTCAGCTTTGGCTGATCTTTCTTGAGACGAAACTCCAGGTGAGCTTTGTACAAAGCGCGTTCTAAGACGCCGTCACGATATAATCGGTTGAGCTTGTAGCGCACTCGTTCACTGCGGTATGTAAAACGATGGAGTGTGACTGTCCCTCCGTTATTCAGGATGTTTACAGCCCATTGGTATTTTCCGGTGATCATTCTGAAATACCGGTTTCAGCTTCAAGGAGGATGTCGCCGCAAAGCGCCCCCAATGCCTTCACATCAAAGCCGCCGTCAGTATCGTGCATGATTTGACAGTAAGCGCTTACTGACTCTCCAAGGCTGTCTATCTTTGACGTTGCGGAAGTGCTCGCTGAGCCGGTCATCATTGAGGATTTGCGAACGAAGTTGCACACGACGCCTTTAGCGCCCATAGAGTTGAGGGTGTTTTTAATCTTCACACCTTCTTCGTCAGCTTCAATGGTCGCGTAAAAACGAACGTAATTACCGCGCACTTCGCTGTCATCAACGCCTTCTTCTAGATTGACGAACTTTGGCGCCGAGGTTTCATGTTGGGTAAAGCTGCCATCAGGTTGCACCACCATGTAGCCGGCCAATGTCCCTACATCACCCCAATTCTGGTGTGTTAGCGCGCCAACACTGATGACACCGGGCAGGACTTCTTTGTGGTTGTGGTAATGACCAGACAGAACCAGGCGGAAGCCAATGTCCTTCAGCTCCTGCGCATCGATGCCCACATCAGGCATGGTCGGAATCGCTTTATTGACTGAGGTATGAATGACGATGTCGTGATTGTCGCCCTCAAGACGCTTTCGCAGCGCCTTCATGTCATTTAAAAGCTCGGCATGCGAGTTGCGCCAGCTGATGAAATGAACATTCACATCACCGACTTCAATGCTGAACGGCTGCTGACCACAAACGATCTGAACCCCGATCGACTGCAGTGAGGATGCTGCGTTAGCACTGTAGACAGAATCATTGGTTTCGAGGTCGTGGTTGCCAGCCAGCATGACCACTTCAAGGCCAAGCTCGTTAATGATCCACTTGTAGGTTTCCGTCACATAGTGCAGTACAGACGGTGTGATAGTGCCACGAACATGGAACGTGTCACCGGCAACGAAAAGATGCTTTGCGCCAGCCTCTTTTATGGCAATGGCCGCTTCCTTTGTCGATTCAAGCAGAATGGCCAGGCGGGAGTTAAGCCCATTGGCGTCAGAAACCGCGAAAGTGTTCCAGTTGTGATAGTGGGGATCAGAGATCACGCCATACGGTATAGTCATGTGTTCTTCCAGCTTGTTATAAATTCAACGCAATGTTACCAACACTGAATAGGCCATCAATTCAGAGCTATAGGCTATTGGCTTGGTTCGCAGGCTGGCTATTATGCAATATTTATAAGTAGCTAACTACCTATAATAAAAGATCGCTAAATTCGCTCTGTATGCTTCTGTGAGAGGGCGAACGTAATTTCTGGTACGTTCGCTCATTGGAAGGGGTTAAATCGTCTTCTCGTGCTTTCTGCGAAGCGAGGCCATATCTATCACTGGTGCTTTTGCACGAGGATCTTCTAATTCAAGCTCATGACCCGTGTGATACTCAACATCATGTTCACGGCTGATGCTCCGTAGATAAATGGCCGTCAGCTGACTTTCAGGCTTCAGAAAATGCCCATAGGATTTGCGGATCACTTCAGAAACCTTTTCTACGCTTTCACCACCCATGCAAAGGTGGTTAAATCGGCTGTGTTTACGAAGCATTTCTTCGTAGGGCCCCGAACAGACTCGATCCACTTTTGCGAACCTGATTCGCTCTCCGTTCGCTGCGTTTACCAAACACACGATTTTGCCTGGCTCTACTCGGTTAACCCAAGTAACTCCGCTGCGGAGCGTGTTGAAGTAAGGCTCATTCAATCCGATGATCGGTTTACGAAACGCGATAAGTGGCACATACCGCAGACAAGAATTTAAGTGGAAGTCAGCTCCTGTAGCCTTGAACTTATGCCGTGCCTCATTGATAGGGCATTTTGATGCAATGCCACAGAGGTCGCATAGTTCTTTCTGGGAGTTAAGTTTGCTATCTGGCTCAATGGTGTAGGTGCCATCTTCGAGACGGCGAACCCAGCGTGTTCGTTTCAGATCCATTGGTCTACTCTTACCGGTGGAAATATTTGCGACTGTAACGCATAAATTTAGCGCTAGGCTGTAACTGCCTGTTTTGTATATCCCCAATTTCCACAGTATCGATCCAATAAATTGATCCTAATGTGATCCTAACGGAGATCCAAAAGAGATCCCCGATCGCCGCAAACCCTCGCCACCACTGGGCTGAGATAGGATCGATATTGACTGTAGTGCGCAGAATCATGACTGCGGCATGTGACCCTACCAACTGCGGTACGCAAATTCATTAACTGCGGTATGTATTTACCTTGACTGAGATATGCAGTTACACTTACGGCATGTGAACAATTGCTGGTGCAGAAAATGGTTAAGAAATCCAAAACCTTACCGATGAATTTGGAAGAAACTAACAAATCGACAGGTGAGATCGTTTCACTGGATATTAACAGCTCCAGCACTGTTCAGCCGGTGCCGCTTATGCGTCTCGGCCTGTTTGTTCCCACTCTAAAATCAACGAGTAAGAGCAAAAATAACCGTAAAAATATCACAGATGCCACTGAAGAACTTGTCCAGTTGTCCATTGCCAAGAGCGAAGGTTATACCGACGTGAAAATTACAGGGTCACGTTTGGATATGGACACTGATTTTAAGGTGTGGCTGGGGATCGTTCGGTCAATGGCAGAGTATGGGGTGCAAGGAAGCGCGCTTAAACTTACATTTGTCGAGTTCATTAAGATGTGTGGATTCGATAGCCGGCGCTCCAATCAGAAGATGCGAGATCGTATCAGTAACTCCCTGTTTAAGCTGGCATCCGTCACACTCAAGTTCCAGAACGATACGAAAGGGTGGGTAACACACCTCGTAAAATCAGCCTCATATGATGTCGTAGAAAACGTTGTAGAGATTGAAGCTGAGCCTAAACTCTTCGAACTCTATGACATGGACAGGCGTGTGCTGCTTCGATTAAAAGCCATCGATGCACTGCCACGCAAAGAATCAGCCCAGGCTCTCTACACCTTCATTGAGAGCCTGCCCCAGAACCACGCACCCATTTCCATGAAGCGTCTTCGTGACCGGCTTAACCTGACTTCAAGCGTTTACACGCAAAATCACACCGTTAGAAAGGCCATGGAGCAACTGAAAGAAATCGGGTACCTCGAATACACCGAAACTAAACGCGGAAACTCCACCTTCTTCGTCGTTCACTACCGCAATCCGAAGCTGATCCAGACTTCTAAGCTGCCTAAACAAAAGGTTGAAGAGCAGCCGCCGTCAGAAGAGAACTACGACGAAGTCATTAAGGCTTTGAAAACTGCAGGTATAGATCCCGTCAAACTGGCAGAAGCTCTCGCTAAATCAAAACCCAAAAATTGACTGAGGTATGCAGTATATTGACTGCGATATGCGGTTTATTTGTTGCGGTATGCAATCTTCACTGAGATATGCGTCTCACATCCTATCTTGACTGCGATACGTAATACGCATACCGCAGTCAATGATAACCACCCTGAACCAACCAGAATATGTGATTTCTTGACTGCGGTATGTAGAGTTGCGTACTTCGGCAAATGCCATTGACTGCGGTATGTAAAAACCACATACCTCAGTCAATTCTTGATAAACAATTAAATGATTTTCTTAAGAAGCCCAAAAAGTGTCGGTGCGGTGATCGTCATTTCGTTTTTCAACTTATCGAAATGTTGCCACTGCTTGCGCTTGAAGGTGATGGTGCAGTCCCAGCGATCCAGAAGCTCTTCGTTCCCTTCACGCTTAAAGCCCTTTGCGCGCCAGTAACCGCTCTCTTTTAGGATCTCACTTTTCTGCATGGTGTAAATCATTACTAACCTCGGAACACTCGTCAAATATGATACTGGTGTCCTGAGAAGACACGCTGTACACGGCATCCTTTTTGATAAAGGTCTGGCCATCCGAGCCAACACCAAATTTCATCTTCTTCCGCGATTTCAGCGGGGGAGACTTGTAAATCGCAGAGCCGAGCAGCGCGTAAAACTCCATACCGCTGTCAACGACCAGCGCACCGGTCATCCGCTCTGAAACTCCAGTGATTCGCTCTCCCGCTGAATGAACAATGGCAGCGTGACACTGCAACGTTTTCAGGCTGTTAGCCTCGGCTAAAGTGGGAAGCATCAATAATGCGATTAACGAGATCCGTTTCATTTCAGCACCGGCGACAGGAGCATGAATAATGCGGTGCTGAGCATGAAGGCGTAATAAACGCGCCCGGGCATTGGCTCGAAGGCTTTCTTCATCTGACGGCATAAAACTACCAGAAGGAGAGAGGTTAATTGCAAAGCTACTGTCATGCGAACTCCATAAGATAGGTAGATAGTAACCTATTTTTGAAATGTAAGGAAAGCGTTAGCTGTAGGTTTCTAACGATAAGATCCTCACCAGTGTTTCTGCATCCTCATTGGAGAGCGGTTGAGTATCTTCCTGATACCAACATTGGCTGCCGCGCCAGCGTACATTGCTCTCGTCGATGGTTATCTGGTCATCGTCATAGCCGGTGCATTTGTTAATGGCGTGTTCGATGGCCTCGTCCATCAGCTCCTCATTCTCTGCTTCAACAATGAACAGAGGGAAGACTGAGAAATCACAACTTGAGTGGATTCTGACAAGCGTTTTCATGTATTTATACCATTGTTATAAGTTGTTGGTTACTTAATTATATTTAACTAAAATAGGCGATTAATTGTTTTCTACAGGCCACATCTTCGCGGCTACTCGGGGGAAGCAATCATCCAGGTGAAGGAGGAACCAGACAATTGCCTCTTTGCCATCTACTGAATTTTCAAAGATGTCGATCTTTCTAAATTGCGAATGAAAAACCTCGTGGCAAGTGCCTGGCCAAATTGGTAAGTTCTCACCCGCCTCCTTGAACAGCTTCAGCAGCAATGCCTGCTCTGGTTCTGGTGTCGGCCCAATCTCTTCGGCATACATGCGGATCAGCTTTTGCCAGGGCTGCTCATTCTCATCCACATCAGGCGCGCCCATTTCCCCAATCGCAGTACGCATGGATTCAGCCCACAATGGCTGCGGGAAGCCATCCGCTCTTAACTGGTCTACTTCATCAAGCGCAGCGTTAGAAACGCTGTAAAGCGCTGCCAGAGCGCTTCCCTTTGGTTTAATGGTCATGGCATTTCCTTCTTGGTTTTGAAGATGCCGTGATGAGAGTGGTCAATGAAGATCAGGGCATCGTCACCAAAGTCGTCAGTGGTATGAAGTGCCTGGCCATCAGAATCTGACACACCGCCATACTCACTACCCGGAGTAAACCAATCGACCCCCGGCCACACGCTTTCACATATGACAGTCAAGATTCACCTCTCGGAAGCGCGAAGAAAGATGAACGGTTCTCTATTGCCTGGGTGATGCGCTCCTTGTCCTCGAAGGCAAAAGACACTTAATCTCTCCTTTCAATAAACGCGAGGGGTATGTGTGTGACACTGTAACCATCCTCTTGAATGTGACGTTCGAAAACCCGCTCTACAACGCGTCTGTCTGAGTTGTACATGTAGTTCCCGTAACGCTCATTAGTTACAACGTTCTCTCCCTTGGTCAGCCAATAGCAGTCAACTATCGCGATCCGAAAAGAGCGGGACGTTGTAACGTCAATAATGGGTATATGTTTGAATTTCATGCTCACTCAGCAAACAAGTTGTTTTCTTATGGGTCATAATGACAGAAAGAAAAAGGCGTCCAACTGGACGCCTTATGTTTGTTACGGCTTAAACTGTAGGAATGGTGGGGCGCTGTTGCCGCCTCCAGCGACATAAACCGGCGTCTTACCATCCCAGCGATTAATCGCCTCAAGTTGCAGCACTTCAGGATTGCTACGAAGAGCCTGGCCACGAAGGGTGATTGCATTGGCTTCTGCTTCAGCACGGATGCGATTAGATTCGGCTTCACCTCGCGCCAACTCGATAGCCTTTTGGGCTTCAGCTTTGGATTGAGCGACTTCGTTCTCTACCCGCGCTGCTTTTTGGTTGGCTTCGATCTTGGCGTTAATGGAGTCCTTAACCTGCTTTGGATAATCCAGGTCAGTCGTCCAGCTCAGCTTCACGATGTGAATGCCAATAGGCTCAAGGCCGGCGCGCAGATCCTTGGTCACTTCATCGAGCAGCTTGGTTTTTCCACCCGCCGCCAGCTGAGTAATATTCATGTCGGTGGAGTGCTTAATCAGTGCGTCTGAGATGTTCTGACGTAGATTGCTGGTGGTAATGTCATCAACGCCTTTGCGGTACGTTTGGAAGACTTTGGCCACCTTGTCAGGTTCTACAGCGTACTCGACGCCAACATGTGCGGAGATGGTCATGCTGTCCGACGTTTGGAAGACGAACGGGTCTTGATACGTGTGCAGCTGGTTGAACGTTGGGAACTTGTACAGCTCTTCGTTAATGGTCAGCCAGTAGCGGCCAACGCCAACAACCTGCTGCTGTACGCCCTTCTCAGTGCCATACAAATCGACTTTCACGCCCACGTAGCCCGCAGGGACGGTTTCGCGATCACACGCAGTAAGCGTGAATGCTGATGCTGCTAATAGCAGCGCGACAATTACCTTTTTCATTTCTTTTTGCGTTTCCATACATTTTTAGTGATGACCACCAGGGCGGCCGGGTAAGAGAGAGCGATTACAGCGGCCAAAACCATGGCGAAATCGTCACTCAATGAAAACAGTGCTGGCACAATGAATCGATACACCGCTAAGGCAGATGCAATCACTGCAATTGTGAATGTGTAGAACTTAATCATGTGTTTTTCCGATGTTTTATAGTGCCTAGATAAAATAGGTAGTTACCTACCTAATTGCAATCAAAAAAGAAGGGGTGCGTTAGCACCCCTCGATTAAATGGCTATTTGTTAGCCTTATTCAGCTTCGGCAGCTGCTTCCTTTTCTGCTTCTGCTTTTGCGCGTTTATCACTGTCGATCTTGGCCAGCGCGGCCACGATTTCCTCTAACGGCTTCTGGCGATACAGTTCAACGATCTGGGATTTTGTGTATTTCTTATCACCGATTTCAACGCGGCCGCTGGCGTTCTTAGGCAGCAAGCCATCTTCAAGCATGTGTTCCACCAGAGACTCAACGACATCGAGGCCGCGACCGGTGTCGTAGTAGAAGTTCCAGCTACATTTCTCAAACGGTGGCGCCACTTTGTTTTTAACGACTTCAGCACCAACGCATTGGCCGATCTTCTCTTTGCCGTCTTTCAGCTGGCTCGCACCCAGACGAATGCGCACAGAAGCGTAAAACTTCGGCGAGTCACCACCGGGTGAAGTTGTTGGGTCGCCAAACATCACGCCGAGTTTTGTGCGCACCTGGTTCAGCACGATCAACAGACAGTTATACTGGCGACACCATTGGGCAAGGGTAGGGAAGTTAGCAGAGGTCGCGCGTGCCAGAGCCGTGTTGTCGTTCATGTTCAGCTCATCTTTATCCTTCGCTGTACCCTCGGCCATCTTGGTGAACTTCTCTGCCTTAGAGCGAGGTACCATTGATGCCAGAGAGTCGGCGACAATGACGATCGGCGCATCGGCTGGAATCAGCTCGTTGCTACGGATTGTGTTCAGGAGAATGCCGATGTTCTCAACAGATTCTTCAAAGGTGTTTGGCTGTTTGTACACCCAATAGCCTTCATCTTCGTCGGCGTCTAAGCCCATGCCCACGGCCAGGCCAACATCAAAGCTGTTTTCGTGGTCAAAGAATGCTGCAACACCACCCATGCGCTGCGCCGCAATCATCGCCTTGGTTGCGAGGAACGTTTTGCCTGCAGATGGTGGACCGAAGATTTCAACGATACGGCCAGCTGGAAGACCACCGTCATATCGCCCGGAGATCGCGCGATTCAATGGGGGATAGCCCGTGTCCAGCCATTGCTCAACTTTCTGAATGCTGTCGTTTTTACCCAGCGCCTTATTTAGCGCCTGAGCGAGTTTAGATTTAGCCATGTGTTTTACCCTTTCTCTTTTATACGTTCTGCGGCTTTCGCCTCGTTCCACTCAATTGAGTCACAATTGAGGTTCTTTTTAACGCGTGACAGCATCTTGATGACCTGGTCAGACACTTGCCCCAACTCGCGTTTGGTAACGCTCATTCCGGCGCGCGCCAGAATTGTTGGCAGACAGGTCACTGCGCTTTCCCCATGAAGGAAAACGACCTCTTTAGCCAGCGCGGTGTAGGTTGATGGGTGTCCGGTGAACAATGAGCGGATCATGCGCAGTACCTTTCGAATGGCAGCTTGAACACGTCCATATCTTCAAGGAACGACCGGAAGTTAAGCTCCAGGCACATCTGCTCAAATGCTTTCTGGTCGCGCTCAGCTTTTACTGGCTCGATTACAGTCGGTGGAAATTGAGTTTTGATGAGGTTCATCAGTGACATGTTGCGCTTGAAGGCTTCGAGCATCCGGCAATTGGTTTTCTCGTTGAAAGCGTTCTTGGCCAGGTTGTTGAATGCTGTTTTATGGCGACCTTTTTCGATGACAATGCTGCCGTCCATAATGCCCCGCACCATCGTTACAACGCTGCCGTACTCCGCAATGATCTCCTTGGCGCCACCGTCACCAATTCCGCCTACAGCAGCAATATTGTCGGACTTGTCGCCCTGAAGTGCTTTGCCTTCGAGGAAGCCGCGGGGAGTTGCATAGCCAGTAAGCTCCGAAAACTGTTCGAAGTTGATTTGCTTATGCTGGGCATCGGCTCGCACGGTCACCCATGTAACCTTTTCGCTAACCAGCTGAAGCCAGTCCTGATCGCCAGTGAGCAGATAGATGTGCTCGACTGCAGGTGAATTAACTAACTTCTCAACGAACATGCCGGCCAGATCATCAGCCTCGCCATCTTTGGCCGTGAACTGGTTGACGCCCAGCACTTTCATCATGTTGACGATGTAGGGCTTCTGCTTCGAAAAGCCTTCCTTCATCTTCAGCATTTCTGGGTTGTCGTCCCGGTTGGCTTTGTACTCTGGGTAAAACGAACGACGGCGATCGCTGAAACCGTCCCAAAAGATAATTGGCCGCGCGCGGAGGATGGAAGCGTAACGACGAACGTTTTTGACGAAGCCGAAAATCGCCTGCACTTCCATTTCACCGTTGTGAAGTTTCTCTTTCTGCTGCTGGTGGTAGTAGCCGAGGCTGTTACCATCGACGAATAAGTAGTTCAAGGTATGCTCCTTCCAAAAAGTAAGGCGTCCGAAGACGCCTTCTTTCCGTCTATTCGACGATTACAGACCTTCCAGCTCAGCCAGAAGTGAATCCAGTGCCGGGTCTGCTGCTGCAGGTGCTTCTGCCGCTGGTGTTGCCGCCACTGGCTCAGCAACTTTTTCAGCTTCTGGCACGAACTCAGCTTCAACCGCACGAGCAACTTCTTCATCAACGATGGACGATGGCGCCGGGGCCTCTTCACGCGCAACAGCTGCTGCACCGTGAGTAGTTGCTGGGGCGTCGTCGTGGCCGGTGATGGAGCCGAAACCTGGCAGTGCTGCTGCTGAGGTGGTTGTTGATTTAACAGCGGCAATCGCAGAAGGTGCAGCGATTCCAATCTGACGGCTCATATGACGCGTGGTAGCCAGCAATTTGGTTTCGTCAGCCTGGTTTGCGAAAGCAATCAGGTCATGCTGCTTGTTCCAGAACTTGTCTTCGATGTTGCCTTTGAAGACTTTGCGCTTAGGAGAGACGCTGTATTTGGTGTCGCGACCAGAACCGGTACGGGTAATGCAGAACGCATAGCCTTCAGTTTTGCTCAGCGGGTTACCAATTTCATCGGAAAGGTCTTCGCCGATAACTTTCAGAATGTCATCGAACACGGTTGCTGGCAGTTCAATCAGCTGGGTTTCTTTCGCATCAGCGAAATCTTCACGAGCAGAGAGTACGCCGTTGACCAGATAGCGTGGAGTGGCGCGCATTGCCTGAATGCGGTCTTCCATTGCTTTGTTGCCTTTGTGACGAGCTTTGCCTTCCATCACCATTTCGCACAGCTGGCAAGCACGACCATGGGTGTGCTGATCACAAACGTAGGCGGTGGTTGCTTCTTTGCCTTCGTCATTCTGGTACTTAACGAAGTGCATACCCCACGTTTGATAGAAGACGCCGTCAGGATCGTCTTTGTTTGGGAACAGACGCAGGTAATTATCGCCATCCTTCAGGCGAGCCATATCGACGTTGTTACCACGCTTAGCTGCGATGTCGCCGCGAGCTTTGCTCAGAAGGTTCATTAATGCTGATGACATGTGTTTCTCCATTATTGTTTTTGGCCGAGGGTGCATTGCACTTTGGGCAGTCGTGACTCGCTAACGAGCAAGCGCATAATAGCTAGTTAGTTAGCTATAATCCAGATATAAAAAAAGGTGTCAGGAGGGGCAGTTAAAACGCTCGGCGCCCATGCGTTCGATTTCAATAATGGCGAGCTTAGATGCCTGCACGATCATGTCTTTTCGGTGGTTAAATGCTGCAACGGCATGTTTGTACATGTCAGCCAGGTAGCGAGCATCATCCAGCTTTTGCCGATGGGACAAGTAGCTGACGCTGGTCTTTACCTTGGCATCGAGGATTGACTCGTTGAACTTGATGCCGTTCATACTTAAATCCTTACGGTGGCTGTCATACAGCTTGGCTTCTACAGCATCGAGGCCGCGCTTTGCGTCAGCCACTTGTCTTTCAGCCTGCGCCAGCCTTGCGCCGTACTGCATGAGCAGCACCGGCTGTCGCTGCCAGACTGCCTCAAGGTCGTCGCGATTAAACTCAAGGTCGATGATGATTTGGTCAAGAATATTGTTCATATGTGTGATAGTCAGTTGGCTATTTTTAGTGAGTTTACCATCTGCGATGATTTGTTTCGCGTAAAAATAGTGCTTCACAAGGGCGAAAACCCTTCAAAGAGTTGCTAGCCAAACTAGGCACAAATGATAAAATGCCTTTTCTGTCATGAGCTATTCGGAAGAATCTAATGTCAAATGATACTAAAGATAATAAAGGCAAAAATGATACTGCTGATTTCATGCTATACGCAGGGATGGGTGGTTTGGATCTATCACCAACTATGGAATTGTTGAAGGTGGCAAATCAGCAGGCAAAGTCTTCTACCGGTAACCAGTCGGACAAGGAATCAGACAAGAAATGATGTCACCTGAGTTACTTCGAGAGTTTAAAAAAACCTTAGAAAAAGAATTGGATATTTGTGACCCTAATTGGTCTCCTACAGATACTCAACTTCAAATAATGTTTGACTATGTTCAATCCGTTCCTAGTGACACTCCGAAAAGGACTGTTTTTTTCAAGGTTCAAGAAATTTACGGTAAGAGCATTCGTATTTTCTTATTTAATGGTGCCGACATGTCAAACCTTTCGAACCTTCTTCTGATGGCGCGCAAATTGGCGCAAAAAAGTAAAGGTGAGAACAATGAAAAATGAATCTCCATGAGGTCATTGAGAATCAAAAGGGAAATATTCAACGCTTAAAGAGTGAATATGAATCAGTTCTGCGCTTATACATTAATAATGAAGTTGGTTTTAATGAGGTGCACCTGAAGGGCGTTGATTTCTTTGGGTGTTTAGAAGAGTGTAGTGCGAGCAATGACTCTGAGGAAGTTTTAAAAGATAGTGGCTGGAATCAGTGGTTGGCTGAAACATGCTTAGATGCCTTACCCCTTATTTTAGTCCATTATGAAACATATCGTGCCGATGCTCGCTCCCCTTCGATAGCTCCTAGCTCTAGAGCTTATGCTGGCATTCAACGGTTGGCAAAGCGTTTGGATCGAAAAGAAGCTAAAGCAGTTAGAGATAAGTTTAAAGCTGCTGGTTTGCCAACATACGGCTTTGATAATAAGGTCAGCATTAAGATGAAGAAAAATTTCGATAAATATCTTGGCTTCACTTTTGGTACTATATTTTTAGTAGTTATATTAGTTACTGCATTTGTCACGCCAAACCCAACCAGCTATCAGTATACTGTATTTAGAATCATATTGGCTCTTGCCGCTGGTGGCGTTGGAGCGGTGTTGCCAGGCGTACTTGAAGTCAAATTTAAAGGTTGGTTAAGGGCTTCTGGGGCGGTGGCTTTCTTTATAATAGTATATTTCAAAAGCCCTGCTATATTACAACTTAATCCGGTTGAGCCTCCTAAACCAACGATGAACTCAACTCAAGTTAAATAAAGAAAAGGGGCGTTAAACCCCTTCATTCTCATTGCTATGCTGCC
Organism: Cronobacter sp. JZ38; assembly: GCF_008932145.1. Taxonomy (NCBI): domain Bacteria; kingdom Pseudomonadati; phylum Pseudomonadota; class Gammaproteobacteria; order Enterobacterales; family Enterobacteriaceae; genus Cronobacter; species Cronobacter sp. JZ38. Next base: position 30,608 of record NZ_CP017663.1, on the reverse strand, counting down.
TTACGTGTCATCCTCTCAGCTCTATGGCGGCGGTACTCACAAACGTCACCAAACTTTTCCGCCTCGGTGAACTCGTTGGCCACCTTTGTCACCAGGCTGTCGCGGTATGCCTTTAGCTCATCCAGCTTTTCCAGCGCCTTGCTCGAACTACTGATACCGTCAACGAATCGACGCATAAGAGGATCGTAAACGACGTTGAGCATTGCTTTAGCCGCCTTGCGAAGACGATTAGGGGCACGTTCGCCGTCGTATTTGGCGCTGGCCACGGCCAGCTCAAGTGTCATGGTGCGGTCGATAAATTCCCAGAAGTTAGAGCGGGTGATAGCTTCACGCGCTTTCTCGATCATTTCTGGTGATAATTCAGTGCTTAAATTCATGAGTTAACTGCCTCCGCAACGTCAGCAAGGATTAGCTCCAGCTTTTCGCCTTCTTCTGGGCGGAAGTGAAGAATGTTAGGGTTGAAGCCATAAAAGACCGTGACATCCAGCTCCGGCAGATACTCTTTGCGGCCAACAAGATCTGAGGGTTTCGACTTATTGTTAAACAGGCTGGTGGACTTGGTGCCGCACGTAAGAATGTACGTTGGTCGTACCAAAGCCACCTCTGCTTTGATGAACTCGTTAAACTGGCCTAACTCGTCTTTGGTGTAGTCCTTTTCTTTGTCCTTCACCTTCTTGCAAACGCCGGTAACGTACAAATCGCCCATCTTCAGATCGCCAGCAACCAGTAACTTCGCCTTGAAGTCGTCATAACCGTTCTCCATGAAGTAGCCGGTTTTGCCATCGTTACCGTTGGCGTTGTCGAGGATGATCATCAAGCGTGGTTTGATGCCGATGCTCGGACGGATAAGCTCATCACCCAGCCCCATTTCAGCGGCCATATTCGTCATCAGCACGTTTACTTCAGCCTGGCGTTTCGGGTTCATTTCAAACTGGCGTGTCGCTTTTACCGCATCGATCACCAGATTTCCCATCAGCTCCGCCTGGTCGCGGCGACGTTCTTCTGAGGTAGCAGGTACGCTGCCGGGGATGATGCTGGCAAATGCGCCGACACGATCGAGAGAGTCACGTACACGGCTGTTGCAGGCGCGCTTCTCAACCGCCTCTTCAAACTGCATGATGTCGGTAAAATGGCCACCCACCTTTGCCCGGGCGCGCATGATCGCCTGGCACCCATTCTCTGAGCATCCTTTGACAGCTGAGAAGGGTGCATACAGCACTTGCGTACCATCTTCCATCTGACGGATCTCAATGCGGTTGGTCGAGATGTTTACATCTGGTGGCAAGATGCGAATACCAAAGCTCAGCGCGTCTTTGACCAGCCCCTGATGCTTGTCATCACCCAAAATAGTTAGCGCTGCTGCGAAGAATTGGGCAGGGTAGTGCGTTTTCATGAACATCGACTGATAGCTAATCAGCGAGTAAGCCACTGAGTGAGATTTGTTGAACTGGTACGCCCCGTTTTTCTCAAACGCTTCCCAGATCTCTTTTGCTTTGCTGTCGCTTAGTCCGGGCTTCGTGGAAATCGTCTCTAAAACTTTCATTGGTGCCTCTTAATCACAATCCATGTATTAATTTTCGCAGCTCAGATAAGGCATCCAAGCTGCGTTAAACGGTTAGATGCCCAGAACGTCGGCGCCATCGTGCATTGCTTCTTCGATGGTTCGCAGCTTGCCATCGGCACATTTGAAGTGCTCCGCGCGGTGGAACTGGCGAGTGGTTCCGTCTTCCAGCTTCACCTCTATCCAGCCAGCTTGGGCTTGCTCGATAAATTGGTTACCGACCTTCTTCATCTTCTCCATGTCTTTTTTACCGATCGCTTTACGGACGCCATCAGCTTCCGCGAGCGTGAAGCCGGCCAGCAGCTGCGTGGCCTTCATGGTTTGTTCCTGATAGAGAATTACCCCATTGGTCTCAGAGGTAAGCTCATCGAGCACCTGGTGAATGGAATCAGCCTCTTTGAAGCCTTTGGCCACCGAAACGTAGCTGTCCAACATTCCAGATTCGATCGGGCCAGGTCGGAATAATGCTGTCGTGGCGACAACTGTTTCAAAGCTCATCGGATCAATGCCGCCGCCAAGATCCTTTAGCAGCTTACGCATCGAACCTGATTCAAGCTGGAACACGCCCTGGGTGTGGCCACCGGCGAAGCCATCAAGAACCTTTTTGTCAGTTAGTGGAATTGCATCGAGATCAATCACGCTGCCCGTGGCTTCTTTCACGTATTGCTGCGCATAAGCCAGCAGATCGAGCGTAGCGAGGCCGAGCACGTCCAACTTAATCAATCCCATGGATTCGCAGTAACGCTTGTCAAAAGCGATTACACGCGCATCCCCGCGTCGCTCGACCGGTGTGCGCTCTGTCAGTTTCACACCGGCTACGATCATGCCAGCTGCGTGACGGCCGAATCCGCGCATGAGACTTTGCAGTTTGGTGGCCGCGTTAAAAGCGTCCGGGTATTTGGCTGCGTATTTATCCAGGCTGGAAAGCTCTTCGCGCATCTCTTCGAGTGACAGTGAATCGTCATCGACAAAGCGCAGGTCTTTCGATACCGCCATATCAGCTGAATCCACGCCAAAGATACGTGCCGTGTCGCGCAGTGCTGAAGCTGCACCGAGGTATGTGAAGTTGGGAATGCCAGCGACGTAATCCTCCCCGTAACGCTTAACCAGGTACTCAATGACCTCGTGGCGACGTGCCTGGCTAAAGTCCAGATCAGCATCGGGCAAGTCGAGACGTTCAGGGTTAATGAAACGTTCGAACAGCAATCCATGGCGAATAGGGTCTACGTTTGTGATCCCCACGCACCAGGCGACAAGAGAGCCAGCGGATGAACCGCGGCCAGGCCCAACAGGAATGCCGGCGCCGCGAGCGTAATTCATCAGGTCGTGAACCATGAGGAAGTAGCCGCAGAAGCCAAGGCGGGTTAAAACATCAAGTTCGTACTTCAGGCGCTCAACATAATCACGGTGCATTGTGGCTGGTGGTGCATAGCCGAACTCTTTGGTGCTAAGACGCTTCCTTAGCCCCTCTACAGCGAGTTTACGCAATGTGGCTGGCTCATCATCTGCCATGGTTGGTAAAGCGGGTTCCAGCGGGTGCCAGCGCCATGTACACGCATCAATGATCGCGTCCTGAGTTGTTGAGACCATTGCTGGCGTGACGTTGACACCCATCCGCACCGCAAACTCCTTCAATAGCTGGAGTAAGTGGCGGCGATCATTAACGCCATTGTCACGTTGATACGGGATTCGCATACGGTGCAGCTGGTCGATTTTGATGTTGTTCAGCACCATATGCGCGATGTCTTTGATGTCAGCGTCAGTGGGAGCCTCGTAGTAAGCAGGGTAGAACGCCACTGGCTCGATCTTAAGAGCACTGGCCACCTTGAGCGCTTTGCTATTCAGCTGGTCATAGAGTGGGGTAGCAATCGGATAAACGGCGCAGTAAAAGTTCTCACGGCCGCCAGCGTGAACCAGCTGGGCGATAATCTTCGCGAAGTCCGGGCGCTGGAATACGCTTCCCATGTCCGAGGTCAGCAGGATGATGTTGCCTTTGGCGAACGTAGCCAGCAGCTGCGCCAGCTCAAGACGGGGAACGTGATAAAACTGCTCGCGTGTGTTTGCCAGCGTCATCAGTTCGCAGAGATCGACATAGCCTTGCTCGTTCTTGATTAGCGCCGTGAAGCTGTAATTACGCGCGCGCGTTAATGATTCCATACATCCTTTAGACTCCTTCGAGAGTCGAGCGCGGTGCTCGTATGTAGGATCGTCAACCAGGTTCAGCTTCACACCACAAATGACCGCAATATCGTCACCAGCAGCCATCTGCAAGGGGATTACGGATGCCAGATTCATGCTGTCAGCGGAGATCACCGACGAGTAACCCATTTCGCGGGCTTTCTCTACGGCGCGCTCTGCCTTCAAAGACGACTCACCCAGGGAGAAGTCAGTTCGTACCATTAATGCTTTCATGTGCTTTTGCCTTACTTGTCTTTTTTATTTTGTCGTTTGGGAAGCCAGCGAACTTCCCGTAAATCTTGATAGCGGTCTCTTGTGCCTTAACGAAGCAATCCCGCTTGCTGGAACATGCCATGCAAACGGGATTAGTTTCAGAGGCTGCTATCAGTGAACCAAAGCAGCCTTTGCTCATACGAAAATGCGATCCGCAATCTCGCGCGCTGCCTGGGCAGACGCTGAAGGGAGTTTGTTGATGAATGCGCGTTGCAGGCCAGCTGGAATGTCACCGCGGCGAATACCAACCTGAAGAGACAGCAGCAGCTCGCGCGGCCCAATTGGTTGTGAGATGACGCTGGTTTCGTAGCCTTCACGAATAAGAATTGCGAAGCGCACCAGCTTCTGAGCGAAATCATCTGTAGCGCCTGCTTTGACCAGCATGTTGGTTTCGGCGCGCTGGCTCATGTAATGAACTTTCGAGACAATTCCAAAGCGAGAGAAGTTGGCGGCGTTCTGCAGGTTTGTACCCTGATACAGTCCTGTTTCGTCTCCAGATCCGTTTGTGTTGCCGGTGGCGATGAAAGCAAAACGTTTGTGCGGCGCAACGCGGCGCCACTCTGGGGTAGCTTCTTTGATGACAAGACCTTCACCCTCCAGCACTGGCTGGTAGATGCCCAAAATTTGAGGGAATGCAAAGTCGTATTCATCTGCCAGATACACCCAGCCGTGACGCATTGCCAGTGCCAACAAGCCAGGCTCGAAATAAGTTGAACCGTCTCGTGCCAGAATCTGCCCGGAGATATGCGCTTCTTCCGTCGAAGCGGTGTGCTGAGAGCGGATGACCGGTCGATTCATCAGGGCGCAAAGCTGAGTTGGGAGTGAGGTTTTGCCAGTGCCAGCATGACCCCACAGATAGCCTGGAATGCCCAGCTCCATCATCATCAGAACATCTTTGATAAGCTCAAAGTCACCGTATACGTAGTTGTCTTTGGCCACCGGTACAAACTCTGGGAATGGCGTGTTTACGTTCACTGATACCTTGAGGGGCTGGTTTAGCGCGGTGGATAGGTTTTTCAGATCTACGCCAAGCAGCTCGTGTGCGGCCACCATCTCCACCTTGTATTCCTCGGTGCCGATGTAGCCAACCTTAACGGTCTGTGCTTTGCACTCAGCAGCTTGAATTTCCTGCTTACGAGCCTGAATTGTCTTAATGGCCAAAGGTGAAATCGTTGGCGCATCGGGGAACTGAGTGGTGTATGCCGCGATGATGTCTTCAACGGTACTGCTCTTATGCTCATCAGGAATGCCGGTGCATTTGCCCTGCAGATGCGATTTAAGGTGGTGGAACTCGCAAGAACACCAATGGCAGGTGATGGTTTCCTTCGCTGGGGTGTCTTGGACTTGAACGGCGCTCATGTGCTTTTCCTTTCTCGTTTTTGTTTATCTGGTGCTTATAGTAATAATTTTGAGATAAAAAGATAAGTAGTTGCCTACTTATCTTTATCGGCATGACTTAGCCAAGTATCAATTGAGACAATTTCCTCACGACAGTGGCACCCAGGTCTTCCACTTTTTTAACCTCAACGTTGTTCTTGTAGAACCGGCTGGGAGCATCCGTAAGAATGCCGATACCCATTAGTTCGATAAGACCACTGCCTTCAATTGACTCCGCCACAGCTTTCAGATGGTCGCTGAAGTCATGGCCGATCCCAGCTGGTGCACCGTCACTCATGACAAGCATGATTTTCTTATCCTCAGTGCGGCCAGCAAAGTGCTGAGCCAAAGCCATAATTGATTCACCATCAATGTTGTCCTCAAGAGGGAATCTGTCTGACAAACAGCCTAAGCGTTTGCGCGTGGTGGGCGTGTTTGCTCGTTCGTGCCAGCCCTTGATAGTAGGGAGCATCAAGGATTCATAGCGGTTGTATTCTCGGCCCATCTTCCTTGCCGCATCGATGTCACAGCCTGCAGTTGTAAACCCGGTAATGATGTTCGGAACATTGATGCGATCAAGTGCGTCAGAAATTGTGTAGGCGCAGGCCAGAGCGAGACAAATTTTCGAATTCTGCATCGATCCAGACAAGTCGATAACCTGCTGCACACAAGCGTTTACTGCCTTATGGTCTTCCTTGCGACGGAATACGCGGTCATCGTTCATAGACAGTCGGTACAAATTGGCGCTATGCACTTTTCCACGACGTTGACCAGGTACGAACTGGACTTTGTTACGGCTCGCAATGGCACGTTCAAGGTCTTTGGCCAGTGTTGAGGCCGACCCATCAGCGAGACGACGCTCGACATTCGAGGCAAATAAACTGGTGCCTTCGTCGTCGATACGCCAGTTCTTCAAACCACGGTTTAGATGGATGCGGCCAAAAGCTTTATGAGTTTTGCGGAGATGGTTCTCGACATCATCGATCGGGCCAATAAAGTCGTAGGAGCGTTGATATGGGCGATATGAGCCTTTTGGCACACCTTTCAGCTCGTTGGCCATTACCTCGTTGAGCGCTTCCTCCATGCCCTGCTCTGGAGCCACCTCAGTGCCTTCCAGCGCCTTAAACGCTGCGTCCAATGGAATGTCACCAGTACCGCCATCTTCTTCGTTTAGATCGCCCTGGGTGGCTTCCTGACGACCATCACTATCTAGATCACTTGGTGTGCTTTGTTGGTCATCTGAGTTGGCCGCTGAATCAGTATCGTCCGAGCCGCCCTCGAAACCACCAAACCCATCAGACTGCTCAGATTCTTCTTCACCTTCTGGTTTGTCATTACCACCACCGGCTTTAGTTGGTATGTCATCGTTGTGAGCGTCACCATCTTCAGGCTGGGAGTCATTAGCTTTGCTGGAGTCAGAATCTGATTCAGAGCCTTCTTCCTTATCTTTTTTATTATCTTCATTACTATTATTTACAGGAGCAGGCTCTTCCTCTTCCTGCGTTTCTTCGTCACTCCCAGGCTTATAACTAACAGATTCATCATTTGATTTAATAGGTTGTTCACTACCTACATCATCAGGCGAATCTTTTTCCTTATCGTTTTCTTCTGAATCACCATGGCCAGATTTACCTTCCGGTTTTTCCGTTTCTTCCTTTAAAGCCAGTGAAATACGGCCTGCCAGCTTGATGCAATCCTCGGTGCTCATCAACATTGGCACAGCAGCCGGCACACCAGCTTTAGTTAGTTTTGATACAGGATCTCGAACATAAGCCCAATACGGCTCCATGAACTCAACAAATGGCGTTTGCCCTGCCCACGCACGTAAAGCTGGCATTAATAGGAACTTGAGGAAGAGATCACGCGGATTTCGTGATAAAGCCTTAAGTGCATCATCCACTTTCGGCACGAAAAGTTTATCAATTACATGACGTTGCGTGTTGACAAGATTGCGCTTAGACCCAGAAAAAACTTCCCCCATGCGTCGTTCAATGAAGGTGTCTTCAACAGCATTCCAGAGATGAAAGGCTGGGCTGTCTTTCTTTTCTAGCAGCTTAAATGCCAGCTTCGAGTCGGTGAAAAGGAGGTGAGCGACTTCATGGTCAAGAAAGCCACGGATCGCGTTCATGAGGCCATCAGTGGCATCATCTGGCAGAGAAGGCAGGTTCACCATGCAAGGCGCCCCATCTTTGTTGTATTCGACGTATGCGCGACTGCCACGTTCTGCCACAGGAATGTCTTTGCCGGAAAGCATAACAACAACCTTGCGAACACTTTCGCGAAACGTCTGTACCTCTTTTCTAATTTTTTGTTTGTTTTTCATGTGCTTTTCCATTTCTTGTTTGTGAAAACAATTTGTTTTCCGAGTGTAGATAATAGCATTGCGCGCAATGAATGAGACCATTAACGCGCGGGCTAGTAACAAGGTTTGGATTTTAAGAAAGGCTAAGGAGAATTAAAGAAAACGTGTGACCAGATTGGTTTCGCCAGTGCAGACAAGGGTGAACTTCATTTGTGCAATGCTGATGTGAAAACATGCAACTGCGCCATCTCCGCAGTCAATGTCAATACCGTTGCAGCGAAGGATAATGTCCGAAACTGAATGGTAAGGAACGGCGATAATCATACCTACGCCCAGTGCCTTCAAGGAGGCGATTAGATCATCCATAAACAACCTTTGAGACAGTTCTTATTTATTGAGGAGGCATCTTATATCTTATGTAACAAAAATCAAAGGTTTTATATCAAAAATAATTATCATTACGCCTTGATCCGTGGGCATAATCTGAATAGTTAGTGACTTACTTATCTTTATGCAGGGATAACCCTTTACTTACTTTCTAGCCGGTAATACACTCAGGGCAATGGTGCAAATGACACCTCGCTATTGATAATTATTTCGCATAAGTAAGCAGGATAAAAACTGATATGGTCGCTAAAAAAGGTAACCGCATTTCGGCGTTTATTGAGGGGCTAATTTTGACCTCCCCAAAGTCCCAGACACAGATCGCATCTGAGATCGGCTACGAAAACGCAAACAACCTTTCCAATATCAAAACCGGCCGACTGCCGATGCCATTGGAAAAAGTATCCCCTCTTGCTGAAGCTCTTGGCACAGATGAGACCCGCTTCATGATGCTGGTGTTGGAAGAACGATACCCGATCATCCACCAATTCATAAAGAATAATCTCCCTGGCCTGAGTGACGAAGAGCGCCAAATAATCAATGCTTTAAGAGAAAAAACAAAATCATCCGGCACTATATCAAATGAAAAGCTCAAGGATATACTTGCCGCGATCCAAAGTTAAGGATTCCAAGCCCAAGGCGACTGTTTGAGAGATCCAGACGGTCGCCTTTGTATTTGTGGCTTAAATCCTCCACCCCTTCGCTTTCGATTATATTAAACAGAAATACTGAGTATTTGTACAGTGCTTCTTGCATCTGGTCTAAATAGTCATGTCTGTCGTACACACGGTCTATACCTTCAAGGCTTTGATTTAAAACCTTTCTTGATACATCACTCGGTACATCCAAACTTGCCAGACAGCTCCTTGCAGTCCTACGAAGATCACGCGGGGTGAAGGGTTCAAGAGCCTGCATTTCTGGTGTTTCGAGGATTCGGCGCAGAGATTGGCTGATAGCCACCTTTGACATCGGTCGCCCAGCTTTCTTATTAGAAGGGCATAGCCATTCGCTACCTTCACCCGCAGCAAGCAACCGCTCAATACAGAGTTTCATAATCGGGCTGATGGGCAACCGGTGGTCTCGATTCGACTTGTTGCGGCGCCCCTGGTTCCATATGTTATTGGTAAGGTCAAACTCAGCGGTTTTAGCACGTAGGATCTCATCAGGACGTCGAGCAGCAGCAAGCGTCAATCTGGCTGCCCAGCGCGTCACCTCGCAAACTTCGAAGTAATCCCAAACATGCCAGAACACCCAGATTTCAGCGTCTGTTAGAGTGCGCTCTCTGGGCTTAGGGTTTGAGCCACCAACTTTGTTTAGTGGAATGTCGCCAACTGGCGAGTTCTCAAGATAACCCTGGAACACACACCAAGCGAGGAACTGCTTCATTATGGAAAAGACACGTTTTCCCTGAACAATTTTACCTTCGACGATCAGCGGGTTTGTCAGCCGGTTAATGACAACCTTGGTAATTTTTGACAGAGGGAGATCGCCAATTTTAGGCAGAACGTGTATCAAAATGCAGTGGACGCCAAGCTCAGGACGGCGGCGAGTCACCAGCAAAGATAGCCGAGTGAAAAGCATGAATGCTTTTCTGAAAGTCGGGTCGGAATCACTGAAATCTTCCAGCTGATCAAGCGGCGAGTCGATAACGGTCTGCAGAAACGCAATCGTCTCTGCGGAACAGTTTTCTGCTGCCTTATCCAAATCAAATCCACTACGCATATGCGAAACCTCTTTTTTAAGGTCAGCATAACTCTGTTTTTGTAATGATTCCATACTTACATAGTATGGAATCATAGAGGTGCTTCCTCTTTCATTCTGGGTTTCTTTTGCTGTGACAGGTGTTAAACTTTTTGTCTATAGAAGCATGGGGCATTGTGACGTCTTGACCATTGGCCGTAAGGAGCTTATGTGGGTACCGAAATCTCTTTAACCATCAAGGAAGCCACTTTAGACTGGAGCAAGAATTCGCTCGGATATGATCACGGCAAACTTTTCCAGCCATCTGATAAGTATGTCAGGCCACCCACTTTACAAGAACTTGAATACCACGGGGATGACGAAGACTATCTACATAGTGATGATGGAATATTGTACCGTTCTAGCTTTAGACGCAAATTAAAAGATGTGATTTCTCGTCTCGACTTGCTTGGATTTACTTTAGAAAATGCTGAAACTGAATATAACTTTTTATCAAATAAAATACATGAGGAGAGTGAGTTCCGATCTGAGAAATTAAAAGAATTATATGGCGAAATGCCAACCTCAATGAATTTCTCTGAATTCGTTAATTTTGTAAAGTCTTACAACTTATGTGATTTGGAACACGAATACGATCTAGAAGAAAGTAGAGAGGAAAGGAAAGAAAAATTAGAGAAAATATTTGATGAGTGCGTTATTCATCGTATACCTCGTTATGGGATTGGCTTTCCTGACTCATACACAGTTAGAACCTGTTTTATTGATTTAATAAACAATTTCCATCCATATACGACTTTAAGGATTTTAGCCGAAAACCCTGTAAATCTTAATGAGTACGTCGAGTGGGATTATGGGCCTTTAGTTAGTAACGGGTGGGCGAACATTCAAGATGTGAAGGCTGGTGCGGACAGACTAGAAAAATATTTAGTTGCGACGGAAGGCAGCTCAGATGCACATGTATTAGAAAGAGCTTTTTCTCTTTTGAAGCCGGACGTTAAGGATTTTTTTAAATTCATAGATATGAAGACAGGGCACCCATTTCCCGGCACTGGGAATCTTTTAAAATTCGCTGATGGTCTTGTTAAAATCGATGTGCAAAATTTAATAATTTTTTTGTTAGACAATGATTGTGAGGGGATTGAAGCTTACAATAAGATAAGAAAACTTTCCCTTCCAAGTAATATGGCGTGTATGCACTTGCCAGACCATGAAGACTTTAACTCATTCCTTGCCTTTGGCCCTCATGGCTTGACCAGAGAGAACATAAATGGTCGCGCAGTAGCAATCGAATGCTTTCTGGATTTAAATTATTCAGAATATGATGAAGCTACTATAAGATGGACTAACTACAAAAAGGAAGCCGATGCTTATCAAGGCTCGCTTGAAAATAAGGATTATTACACTCGCAAATTTATGGATTTAAAAGAAGATAGCTCTAACTTCGATAAATATAACTTCTCAAAGATGATTAGGGTACTTGAAGCTGTTATTGAAAATTGCTCTGCTATTTCATCTGCCATAAGGCTAAGGCAGCTTGAGGAGCTATACCCAGATTTAAACGATTAGAGATTTCTGGTTATTACCTACCATTTTTCGAATCCATAATCATCTTGTTCTTTATAGAGAGGTTGGTCATAGGGGTATCGATGGCCTTTTAATGACGCCTTCCTCACCGGTACTTCATAATACTCAGCCGCGGTTTCAAGGTGATAGATAGCTTCATCTTGATCAGCAAAGCACCAACGATAGCGAAATGCTGTATGGGGAGAAACCCCCATACATGCTGACTATGTGAAAGCGAGCTTGAATAAGCCGCATCACATCCCGTCAGGGAGCTTGCGGATATGAGTAAATTTATTCTCGACCATAGAGGCTATTGCTTGCTCGTCGTCCATTCGTCGAAGCTGTCTCTATGGTGCATCACTGATACTCTTATCTGCTTATGTTGCGTTTATTATGAAGAACCAAAAGAGGCTTACAAATTTATATCGAAGGCTTCACAGCCTAGACTTAACAGCAAATCCTGCAGCAAGCAGTAGCGCTCCTATTCCTACACCATACATAACTTTCTTGATCCCGGAATTGGCTGCCATCGTTACCTTTAGGCTGGCAATGGTTTCTGCATTCTGCTTTTTCGCTTCTAGCATGTTTATTAATGCATGATTGACAGATTTAAACTCCGCTTCAAATTTAGCAATATCTCGGTCTGAACACTCAAAATGCTCATAGTGGACTGCACGATTACGTAGCTCACTCATATTGCCGATATTTCTACGCGTCGCATGATCCAAATTATTATAAAGCGACTTTACTAGGTTACTTAAACCTTTGCCTGTACCACCATTCGCTCTGAGAAGCTCTTCAATTCGCACGGAGTATAGAGTAATCATGTTCCGTTTTTTTTCTAAGTCATTATCTGGTTTTATCATATGGAACCTAACGAGTATCTACGTTAAGGCTCCATTGGAGCCTTAACTTAAAATTTCATTGCTGAGAACTCAGTGTATCCGCCCACTGGCCGGCCATCAACGAAGATCTGCGGGATAGTACGTACTGGCGCACCAACCATCTCGCTTAGCTTTGCGGCATCGATGCCAGCATCAACGATGTCAATGTATTCGTAAGAAGCCTTCCCCTGGGACTGCAGCTGCTCGGCCAACTCTTTGGCACGCTTGCAGAAGGTACACATGTCTTTCCCATAAATTTTAATTTCAGCCATTTTCTTCGCTCAATTTTTGTTGCAGGAGGTAGCCTTCAAGCGGCCATATCTTTGCTATCGCATTCCGTCGAGCCAGCTTTCTGCCTAGTTCCGGGTCATAGTTCTCTTTGCTCACACACGCATTTTCACCCGTGACAGTGTAACCATTGGTCAGTAGCAGATAGCAAAACGTATGGCGGTCGGCAGCCGTATTAGCCCACCAAGCTGCATCGACGCCCTGGTTAGCTGATCGAATGCCCTCGTAAGCTGAGAAATAATGCTCTTCAGCAATCAGGCTCTCGATGTGTTCCAGCGTAACGCGCGGTGCGGTTAGTCCTTTGTCGAGCAGCTGCTGTTCCAATTCTGCGTCTGTCATTTCACGATCACCCAATCTTCACTGAGCATATCGGTTTGGCTGGCCAGCCACGGTACGTTCTGCCCGTCTGCAGTACGCATATAGATGTATGGGAGCGTCATGTCACTGTCAGCGTCCGGGCGTTGCAGCTCAAGCCACATCCCTTTGCCGTTCCAGCCCTTGCGAGCCACACGTTCACCCTCTTTAAGCAGCTCGATGGCGATACCAAATGAGACGCCAAATGAAGCGGCTAAACCTGCGTCTGCGAGCGCCAGATAACCTTTCTCAAATGCTTCTGCCGGTGAAAATGATTCGTAGCCGTCTTCATAACGAACAAAGTAGCCACCGACTTCTGGCTGATGGCGAGCTACCCAGGCTCGGCCAACTTCAATCTCAACGATGCTTTTGTGGAGACTCAGGCCGATTGCGGTGCCGGTGATTGAAGCGATTTTTGCGGCGCCAACCACCTTGACGCTCTGGTACTCTGGCAGTTTAACTTCTGACATTTTTAATTCCCTTCGTGAGTGTGTAGGCGTCCATTGCCTAATAAATTCGTGACAAGGATAGCCAATAATGTTTGGTAGGTCACTACCTATTATTCTTAGCTGGTAAATCGAACCAGAAACTCGTTTCTGCCTGTGCGACGAGGCCAGGTTAAATATTCTTCAGCCGGTGCGTTGTCCGGCACTCGTGCGCCGTTAGACTCAAAGAATATCGGGCTGAAGCTAACAGCTCCGTCTATAAATTTGTCTGCAAAGTAGAGCGTGAAGTGACGGCTTCTGCTATCCAGCGTTGATATTGAAATGGTAACGAAAGAAGAGAGCGCAACGGTTTCAAACGCTCTGCTTACGAGAGGGTCTGATGGCTCTTCTTCAAAAGAGGAAGGCATCATTGGCATTTGAGCAACGTTATAGCACTCGCGGCTGCTGAGAAAGTTTGTGCGTAGCTGCATACAGCTCAGTGGCCGAATTTCTCTGCCATTCCCGATCACCTGAATAAACCGGCCAGGCATGGTGTTCTTGTATTGGATACGCTGGTAAGTGAAAGAGGTATCACTGTTCATCATCGACCTTTCAAATGCCTCCGTTAAGCTGGCCGGCATCCTTGTGCTGAAGCGATTATTGGCGTGATCTTCATAGCCCCGTAATTGTGCTTTGTACCTTTCAAAAGCATCCCAATCGTTCATTCTTGCCATATTTGCCTCAACAAAAAAGGGGCCGAAGCCCCTTTGGTATTTGCGCTATAAGTAAGGTTTGGAGTTCGACGATGTCAGCTACCGATTGCAGACATAATCTGCTGCGTACACAGCGTAGAGCGGGCTGAGGGACTGTTAGCGGAGTCTTTAAGTGAATAAATAAACCCAACCCGCTCTACGATGTGCTGTTCCCCCGGAGGGGAACAGACACGCAACTTAGTTCTTACCGGTGTTTACGGTAACGCCCTGGCGGTTAGATTCCGCTTTAGCGATTTCCAGACGAGTGTCACGTTCAGCTTTCACTTCGCCCTGCAGCTGAGTCACCTGCGCTTCGAGGAACTCGATGCGGTTGTCTTTCGCTTTGCTGTTTGCGTTCAGCTCAGCCATTTCAACACGGTGATCGCCCTGCAGCTGAGCAATCTGAGCTTTGGCAGCAGAGTCAGCCTGACGGAATGCAGAGGTACGCGCTTCTTCAACTGCCTGCTCATTGCCTGCTTCAGCGTTCACTGCACGAGTGTTCAGCTGGTTAAGATCAGCAACGGAGATGGTCGCCAGGCCACGAGCTTTCATCAGGTCAGCCAGTACGCGGTCTTCGTTTTCGATAACACGCAGTCGCAGCTGGGCAGCACCTTCACGCTCTTTGGTGTTGATCTGGTTATCCAGGTCGGCCAGCTGGGACTGCTTGAACTCAATTTCTTCAGCCAGGTTGACGTTAGACTGCGCCAGAGCTGTCAGCTCGACTGCAACCTTACTCAGATCGGCAACAGCTTTAACAACGCCTTTGGCTGAACGGTCGGACGCGGTGATAACCTTTTTGACTTCTGACATGTGTTTTTCCTTTGTATTTTATATGTAGCCCTTTGAGGGTCATTGATACTGCAAAGCTAAAAAATCTTGTCACGAGCACCAAGGTCAGGTGCGTGGTGTGGATCTAAACTCTGAGATGTATGGAATCATTACGAAGCACCAGCAAGGCTACCCATTCGCACTCTAAGCACACCATCTTTGTAGGCCGATATAGTTCCGTCGTGGCTAATTGTCACCGTCGAACCCCTTTGCTTTACCGGCTCTACAGTGGTCGTGGAGCCGTAATCACCACGATTCTGCTGAATAGCTTTGACAAAGAGTGTTGCGGCCGCTCGCTTAAGCTCATCAACGTCTTGCATATCGATCCCTGAATTTGTGCTGGCTAACCATGCCAGCCGGGCTACGTCTACGATTATTCAACCCAAGAATAAATGACATAAGTAATATGGAATGACGTAACGAGATGGGCGGAAGTGCCTTTAAAACCCGGGTGTTCATGTCGGAATTACCCCCGCCCATCTCGTTACCCCATCGGTCAGGTGGCCGTGGCCACCATCCCTGCGTTCCGTAATCAGACTCGCTCAGTCTGCTCCATTTCGATAACAGGGCTGGAGAGTGACCCTGCTGGTGTATGGCCTGTTAGGCTACTGCCAGGTACTGAGTGTCGTTTGCATTTAATTTAAGAGTAAAAACAATCGCACATCGCCGAAAACGAGAGCGACTATAATTGATATAAGTAGGTAGGTAAATACCTATCTTATAAAAAATGATGTTTTGGGTACTGTTTGCCCGAACAGTGATCACTGAAAGATCACTATCCGAGCAATGAACAGATGATGAGATTAGTTGTAGGAGCTACGATAGATTTGCACCATTACGGTGTCAGGGGTAGAAACCTTGCTAACGGTGACTATATCTTTGGTAAACCCCGCCTTCCAACACTCAGCCTCTACATCACACTTTTCTTGAGGTCTGTAGCCGGCAGATGAAAGATAATCACGAACCTTGCTGGTGTCTTTAGCACCTTCAAATGTAATGCCGTAAACGAACGCTTGAGGGCCACTTATGTTCATGTATTGAAAAGTGTACTTTTCAGATATGCGAGGCATTTCCTTAAGCAGATCTGGCGTGTAATAGTCGTATTCTCGCTTATCATCCTGCGTATAGTAGGCGCTGCTGGCAAACTCCATTTTTACATATGGCCAAGCGTAAGCGACAGCTGCGCAGGCAATTACTGCGACGGATATAAGAACTTTAAGGCTCTTTTTCATAGTCCCATCCTGCCATTGCTGGAGCCAAACACAATGAAAGTTTTGTTGTGCTGCGGCAGAATCACGTTTCCTGATAAGAAATCGTTATAGGGAACAATGGTTCGCATGAAAGGAGGTAGAATGCCCTTACGTGGCTTTGCGTTGGGAAACTTTTCCGGGTCAGGAAAAAGCAAAGGCTTGAATTCAGTGACTTTGAAAGAGCCGATTTCGCCATAATAATCCCACCGTTTCAATGCTTCTTCCTTGCTCACGGGGCGCAACATTGGAAACGGGTTCGGAGTCGAGACAACGCGGTAGAAACCAAGCAAATCAGAAACCAAATCTTCGCCGCTAAAGCCGCTATCAGTGACAAAATTATTAGGGAATGCCCCCTGGAAAGCTTCGAATCGTCTTGCTGCCGTCATCATCATTGCCAACGCAATGCTCTTTTGTTCCCAGAATGGGCGCCCGCGACGGATTCGCCAAGTGATGAACTTACCTGAACGCACTACACCCCCAGGGGTAGTCATACCTTGGGAATAAGTTACATCGTAATATTCTTCCCCTGAAGACTCCCCTTTACGCATCTTTTCGAGTATATCTGTGATGTCTTTGCCGCGCGCGTGCCCTAGGTCCACCCAGCCGAGAACTTCGGTATAAACTAACCCACCGTTTGAGACAGCGGCAAATTTACCATCAATTATATCCACTCTTTTGCTCATCCCTAACCTCCATCCTTAAAGCCAGTTGTTTATCAAATTTTATCATGGTGCTTATAAACTTAAATAACGTTTATACGACGATCTTGGTTACGACCGCTTCAAGTTCTTCGATACTTAGTGCGCCAGTCATCAGCCCAATGCGCATAGGAACATTCATTCGCCCCTTAGCAAACAAATAGCCCATTGCCCCAGCGCAATGCTTTTCTTTTCCTGATGGGTGGTAAACGCCCTCACCGTCGTGATAACCACCAGTGGGATGCGTTGTCTTGTGACACTGGAACGGGGTCATGTCGTCGTCCAGCAAATTCTGTTTGATTTCCGCAAGGCGCTCTTCCCCGATCTCAATGCCATTCTCCTTCAGGAACGGACAGTTTGCGCAGGGCTTCTTGATAGACAGAAAGCGTTTAAAATCCATTGTGGTTACTCTTTGGTGGGCATTGCAGAAATGATAAAGCGCCCACGAGAGGCGCTTAAGTGATTTTTGAAGGTTATGGTTATGTTTTCGGCTCTGGGGAAGCAGCTGCTGGCTCTGGCGTCTTCCTCATGATCCTTACAGCATATTCTTTACCCTGAATCGTGTAGCTCTGCTGCCCCTTCAATTTGCCGTATCTCATTTCTATGATGGTAAACAGCTTCCAGGCTAAGTCTTCTAACTTTGCAGTGCGGCAGAACAACCACAAGATAATCAGTCTGGTGGCTTTCCCGCCCACCATGAACGCAGCGTAAAAGCCGCTCAGTAGAAAGTAAGCCAGCAACAGGCCGTCTGAAATTGTAAAGTCACCCATTGCGCTTAAATTCCTTAACTTCAACAACCTTGTATACCCGGCGCCCCATTGCGACAGTGCCAGTCTTCAGCTCCTGCTTGAGCATATCAACGATGAAATATGCCGAACCGAGCACCCCACCGATCAACCCTAATAGGATGTATGGAATCATTTTGTGCATCACTCCTTATCCCCAATGCGGTCTTCTGAATCACGAAGGCAGCTTGGCCACTTAAGTCGAGGGTGGCGAAGACTTCCATCTGGCGTGTATTCGTGGAAATTGACCTTCACGATGCGCCCCATGTATTTATCCTGATTCAGCCATATCTCATCGAGATATTGATGTTTGAAGCCTGAAGCACGAACTTCCGTACCATCCTCCAAACGCACCACGATTTTGCCGAGGGTATGTGCGAAGCCGGCATCCGGGTCGCCAGGCAGGAATCCAATGATTTCACCATCTGCCTCGTTCTCATCCTTCATTTTCCACCAGGCACGAGAGCGCTTAAATTCATAAACAGAGTTGGGGTCGTAAGCCATCTCCCCTTCTTCGTTCTCGTCCAAACGCTGCATGAATCGAGCAATGTACTCTTCGTGGCTATGGTAGATTTCAAAGGGAACCAGCACCAAATCACCAGCTGACTCTTCGCTTCTCTCATTGCGGAACCACGCCACCAGCGCAGCCTTACGCTCCTTCAGCTTCATTCCATTGGCTTTGTACTCTTTGGTCTTGGCCAACGTCTTCCACTCTGGCAAGAAGAAGTCGAAGATGTGGAACTGAGCGCCTACAGCTTTCACATTCTTTTTGCGGATCGCTGAAACAGTGCCGTTGAATGAGCCGACCGTTGCCTCACCATCAAAGAAGACGTGTTGATGACCGGTAGCACGAGCCAGCTCCAGCATTGCCGGCTTAAGGTGATCGAGCGACGTTACTGGATTGCCGGTGCGCGACAGAAAGTTAACCTCTTCTTCACCCACAATCACCTCGCAGATAACGCGCATCCCATCGAGCTTGATGCTTCCAATCATCGGCCATTTAGCGTGTTTGTTCGGCTTGAACGGGAACTTGTCACCTTTCTCCTTGTAGGCGGTGGCCAACTGCACTTCAAACACTGGAATCGGAGTTGCGAAGATTTTGTTGCACAAGCTAATGCCGACACCTGCCTTTGGGTCTTTAAGAAGGAATCGACGAAACACGTCTTGCCCTTCAGCTGTCATAGCAGCCACTGCTTGTTCAACGGCTGTGATCGCTGCACCGCCCGTCAACTTGCGCTCTGCCAGCTCGCTTAAAATCTGAAGAGCATCTTCATCCGGGATTTTGTTTTCAAGCGCTGGGTCTGCAACGTTGTACTTCTTCACACCGAATCGAATGAATGGGTTGAGCATCAACGAAACAGCCATTTGTTCAAAATCATCCAGCTTGGCCAACGCCTCTTTTTTGGCATTGGTTCCCATAGCTTTGATGTCATCCAATTTGGCGCGAAGGGAGATTAACTTTTCCATTAGTGTGCAGTTCCTGATTTTGCATAGCCTAAAGACTGAGCTTCGACAACGACGCCATTCATGGGGAATGGCTCAAACTTTTGATAAAACGTCTCAGCTGAACGAGAAAACACTTCACCGGTGCTCATCTTTTTGTACACAACTGTCGGTTCGAAGCCTTCTTTGGTAGCCGTCTGATTGGCGATAGCGATCATCTGGTAGTGCTCTCCACTTTTGAGATGACGCCAGTCGATTGAGAAGTCATAGAAAGGTCGAAAACGAATGTGCGCCCCCTTACCCAGCATGTCGAACCAACGTGGCGTTGCACCGAACTCTTCATCCTCTGTCTCGATTGCGTAACCGAAAGTGGAGATGGCCAAAATTCGGCATGGTTTCCACGCTGGTTTTATCGCATTGCCCAGCAACATAAGCGCTCTTTGCCCTACCTCTGGCATGTATGGTTTCATGTGTTTTCCTCTTGTACTAAGGCTGAGTGGAGGTCAGTAATAGCCTCGAACTCGCCCGTTTTTGTTGTGTCTTCTGCTTTTGATTTACGCGACGGCAGAAGTGACATCGCGGATTTGGTTTTGCGCTGGCCACCGAAGCTGCTCTGGTTGTTTCGAGCTGCGACCTCAGCAATCAGAGCACCGTAATCTTCGAAGTAGAGTGATTCGCCGGCGCGAACTTCCTCGACCATCATTTTCAGCGCTTTGCATTTGCCGCCGCGGATAGCCGTTACACACTCACTAAATGAACCAGGCGGCAGGCGACCCTCTTTGAACGCCAGAATCGTGTGCTGGCAGACCGTGTAACTCGCTCTTGTTGGCTCCTTGCGGATCAGCACTTCCTCGCACTTCAGGCTGAACATGTTGTTGCCCGATATGGATGGGATCTTCGAAAAGTCGGTCTTTGAAACTGTCATTCTGTATCACCAAAATAGCTAATCACTTATTAACGCAATTATAAAAAAGCCCCATACGGGGCTATAGCGTTTTTGTCAGGCTACCAGCTTCCCCAGCCAGACATGACGGCGTGTTGTCGGTCGCGGAAAGGCTTCAGAAGCTCTTCAGCGGTGTTCAGGGCGTATGATTTGGCTTCCTGCATCAACATTGGCATTTCGTTCGACATCTTCACCAGGCGACGTTCGTATTCACCCATGACGCCATCGCAGGCTGAACTGCAGGCGTTGATAATGTCCTGCTTGCGACGATCGCCACCGGTCAATTTCATTAACGCTGGGAAGTTCTTCTCATTAGCCGCTTTGGTGGCGGTTCCTCGCCCTTCCAGAACCAGGTCAACCATGCCTTCCGGGACACTCATATTTGCACTGTTGCCGTCGCCAACCTCACTCGTTGCCCACAGTTCTTTTATGGCCGAAGAGGACTCCACGCTTTCGCATTTTTCATCCATGAACTCAACGAACTTCCACAGGTCGTCACGGTGCAGCTCTTCAAGAACGGTCTGGGTCTGGACAATGTAGCCGTTGTAGTAAGCGGCTGTATGGGTGACAGGTGAATCTCCCATTCGGCTGATAAAGCTGACGATCGCAGCGCATCGAGGCGCTTCGTTTCCCACGCTGGGGCGAACATCGCCAACAACCATGGTGACCGTCAAATACGGATAGTCGGCCAGCAGCAACTTGCCAGCCTCTGCGGTAGCAATTCTGTCAGCTCCAGCCTGAATAGCCTGGACAACAACCGAGTCGAACTCTTCTTCGTTCAGCGGCAGCTTTGAATCTCTAACCAGCTTTGTGATTTCATGAGTGATATTCGGGTGCATCTTCATCTCTCTTATAGACTTTGGTCGCCATTATAATTAATGATTGGTAGTTAGCTACTTATTTTCTTAGGTCAGACCAAAGCCGCTATTCCTTTAACCTTTGCCATTAACTCAAGCTGGCGAGTGTAGGGCTTCGCTCGGAAGTAGGCTTTGATGATTTCCTCAACAGATGCGTCGCCCGGGTCAATGCCCTCTTTACCCAAACAGGCTATCTTCACGTTAAGTCCGATCCCCACCAGCTTACGCGCGGCGGCCATTGTGTTTCGGATTGCCTGCTTCTCGCTGTCCCACATCATTACGACGTTCTTCAGCCCCTTCGCTTTGAGCGTCAGGAATGCACCTAACTGATCCTCTTCGTCCTGCGTCGTTACGCCAGACAAGTGCATACCAAACGTCCCGATTGGCTCAACGTAATCCCGCAGCGTTGGCTCATCGAACAGCGCTCGCTTGATCCCAACAACGTCAAATGCCCCCTCGCTCACCACGACAGTCTGCTTACCCACTGCGTTGTGGCCGTTATAAAGAAACTTACCTGAAGCCGGCAACGTCATGGGGAAGAGATAGCGGCGCTCCGCAGTGCCAGTAACGTCACGCCCCTGGAAGGTTTTGATCACGCCATCGAGGTCGTAAATTGGTATCAGAATACGCATACCGAAATCTTGGCCACGAACCTGGTCGTTGTAGACATCCACATAAGCATGTTTGCCCTCTACGCAGTATCTAAGGTCGAAATATTTGGCCAGCTCAGGCGTTACATTTCGCTCCACAAGATAAGTGGGTAGTTGGCCCTCGATCGGAAGCTCATAGTGACGCGGCAACGAAACCGGCCCTTCCAGCTCGACGGCGCTGGTCAGTTTTACCTCTTCTCGTTTCGGCGCCCAGCCCTGCTCCAGCAGCGCATTGTTCACGTATTCCTCAAATGCACGGCGTGACTTGCCGCTGTAATGCTTCAGGAATACCAGCTTGTTAAATTGGATCTCTTCTGGGTGATCACCCGCAAAGCATTTACCGACGTTGTTGGTGAGATTGAAATACACCTTCCAACCGGAGCTGCCGCATACCGGACACTCCTTGATGTTTATTTCACGACCGCGCGCGCTGACCCCACCACGGCGATAGATGATGCCCTCTGTATCGAGCCACTGCTCAAAGTCCAGCTCGGTCAAAAGCTCTTTAATGTCGCTCATGCCAGCAATCCTCTCCGGTTATTATTTGAAGGCATTTTTGTGTGTATTAGGGAAATTGGGGTATGATGACCGCTCATGTGTTTTTCCCTTGTTGTTTAACAGGGTGAGGAACTTGATTTCTCGAATTGGAAATAGGGCGTGGCGCTTTTTGCCACGCCCTTATTTTTTTAAATCACTTCGAGAATTTCCTGAATAAAGCGCATCTGCTCCAGGTTCTGCTTAACTCGGATGCTGATATTGCCTTTCTGGTTACGAGAGCCTGCAAAGTACAAGCGCGCTTCACCCTTCGTAGCTTCCTCTTCCGTTTTGTTGATCGAGATAACCAGGTCAGCGATACGCACCTTTTCAATGTTATCTGCGGCGTGCATCATCGTGGCCACCTCAGACGCCCCACCCTCTCGGTTTGTCTGGGATGCAGTGATGCCAGCGGCGTTGTGTTTGTCGAAGACTGCACGGAGATCGGTATAGATGCTTTTCACATCAGCGCGTTCATCACCGCTGCGTCGTGTTGGCTTCATCAGGTCGGCATAATCCACCACGACCATGTCAGGAATCATGCCGTTCGACTTCATGCCTTCCAGCAAGCGGTCGAGGTCTGCAGGTGACAAGCTGCCAGACGGTCTCTCCACAACCCACAAATTGCCTACGCCGGTACTGGCGCCCAGGTCGGCCAGCTTCTTATGAACATCGTCACGCTTCTCGATCAGCTTCGTCATTTCGGTTTGTGAAAGGCGTGCGTCGAAACGGTCAGACAAGATTGCCGTGTGAACTTCCAGCGAGACATACAGGACGTGGAAGCCCTTTAAAGTCGCGTTAATGGAGAACTCACCCATGGCCGTCGATTTACCAGACTTCGCGAAGCCCATGAACAGCACCATCTCACGACGACCCCACCCTTTCTGGTACAGCAATCGATCCAGCAGCGGAATGCCGGTAGTGATGCTGTTTGGTACGTAATCTTCAGACGCCTCATACTCACGCTGTTTTAAACGCTCAGCTGCTTCACCCAGATAGTTGTAGATGCCTATGGTGTCACTCGCGCCCACCAGCTGCACCTTAGCCATAACTTCCATGGCGCGTTCGAAGTCACCCTTCTCTTTCAGCTCCGCCGCTTTGATCAGCGCGTCATCAAACGCTATGCTCCGGGCAAAAGTGGCCACTCGGTCAACCATGTATTTGGTATCTGTCAATTTCTCACCCAATACACGCTTGAAAGCACCGACCACATCCGGGAACAGCTCTTCGCGGATCGTCTTATCTTTCTTCGCGCGCTTCAGCTGGTCGAGAATGGCCGTGCTGGATGGAGCGCTCTTGTACATGCGGAAGTAGGACGAAACAAGGTTAACCAATATTGCGTTTGCCGCGTTTTCAAACTGGCTCGGATCAACCAAATCCCCGGCGCGCATCAGGAACTCCTGATCCTTGCAGTAGTAAGCTGTTAATCGGTTCTGGAAGTCATCATCAAACTCTTCTGACAATGGGCGTCCGGTATGGCAAATGGTGGTCATTGCGCCACCTCTTTAATCATGTTCATGTGCTTTTCCATCTTTCTAAACAACTTGTTTACCAAGTTTACTAAGTGGGAGAAGGCAATCAATTCAGTGACCGTGCTTCCATGGTTTCGTTAGGGAAGCGCTGAAGCGCTATGTGTTCGGGCAGAAGCTCTGTCAGCCAAACGGCTGAGTAGATAATCAGAACGCGACGGGATGGCTCGCGATTTTCAATCTGCTTGAGAAGCCACTCAAAGTATTCTCGCTGGATTTCAACGTTGGCCCCTTGCACGATTACCCCAGAAGAGCCAGAACCCCATAGAGAGCTATCCAGACGGGTTAGCGCGCGTTTCTTCAATCTGTCTTCGAAGATCTCAATCAGCTCTGGCTGCCAAAGGTGTTGAGGGCGTGGCAGCTTATCCCAGAGACGTGATGCGGCGATCGAGAGAACGGTGCCAATGAAGTATCCATAATTAACGCAGTAGCGATCGGCAAACTGACGTGCTTTCCAGAGCGATGTCTTGTTGGCCGTAGACTGATCATGAAACGGAACACGTTTTAAACCGGTGTTGAAAGGCGCGCTCTGAAAGTCTTCACGACCGTGAGTGAGCATGATGTTGGCGTACTGGCGTTTGTACTCTTCAGTAAAGACAGCTGTAGCCTGGAGTGGGTGCATATCGCGGTAATCAAACCACTTAGTCTCGAAGAGGTCAGCTTCGCCTTTACAGCGAGACAGCCCTATGTTCTTAGCGACCCACTCATCCATGACGGCCGAATCCCATTCTTCCATGAATCTATACTGGTCGTCGTTGCCTAAGCATTGGTAAAAAAAATTGCTCATAGTAGGTAGCTAGTTAGTTATCCGTGTCTGGATGATAGCTAGTTACCAATCTTTTTTAAAGCAGTGAATGTAGGGAGTTTGGTGGTGATGAGGCTGGGTGTGTTGCTTGAAAGAAACCTGCTTCCGTATATTTTAATATACTGGTCTTAATCTTTTATACGGAAGCAGGTTTACTTCAATCCTTGGCGGCTTCCTCTTTTTTCGCTTCCAGATCCCTTTTGTCTAGAGCTTTTATGTATTTTGTAACAGCCTCAACATACATCAGATCCTTCTGGGCTTTTGAAAGTCCAGTTTTTTCGATGAAATTCAGGGTTTGAGTCATGTCCTCACTTAATATCTTACCTGTAAAGCCTTCTAATACGGTTTTGCTATGGATGAGCAAGTACCCAATCGCGGAGAAAAAGAACTTAGTGCTTTTACTGTTTGTTGCTCTTAGAAGCTCAAACAATATAGGATAAGCATCAAAACCAAACCAGATAATTATCCCTAATACAACCCCTACGGCACTTCTAATAGGGTAGTTAAAGAACATAATGTCCAATGCCCTATTTGCTAATTTAGTTGCTTCATCTTTATTCATTGATAAACACCCTCAATTCCTCCCACCGGCACTCGGCTTTCCTCAATAACTGTGGCTTTGAATATCTTTCTTTTGCTGCCTCCAGATCCATTCAGATCAAGATTATCTTTATTTTTCTCAATGAAAGCTAATAACTGAATAGCTTCAGTTTTATTTCTTCCAAAATAACCCATTTCAACTCTGTAAGTTAACACCTTTTCTTTAATCAAAAGAGCGAAATACAAAAAGGCTGGAATCAGACTAATAAGTTTAAGGTCTGGGAAGTAAAAATACGCACAACTTGCAGAAAGAGCGGTGCCAAAAATAGCTATATTTTTGGCCATAAATAACTCTTGCCTTTTTGAAACTAAAAATAATTGTGTAACGGTATGGTTTTTAAGTCTTTCATCGACTTTGGCGTCTTTTTCAGCAGTAGAACCTGATGGCGAACCCTCTGCCTCTATCAATTTAATTATTGCCTCATTGTCAATGGCAATACCCTGATTTCCAAATTTGTGAACTAGAGATAACAATACATCCCTTCTCTCTTTATTAATTTCCTTACCTATTGTCTCATCATGAATTATTTTAGTTAACTCACGTTCAACTTTACTCATCAATATAACTTTATGACCTTTCTTCACCTTTCGAGAAGTATAGAGAATATCAATGTTCATATCCGCTTCTTCTTTCAAAGTTTCTGTCTTTTTGACTGATGACCTTTGAAAAATCGAAGCAAACAATGCCCCCGCTAGGTAACATAGTCCGTAAGCCAAGGGCCAAGACTGATATTTTTCTGGTAAAAATATCATCACAAGGCCAACTACTACGATGGATGTAACCAGCGCGGTTAAGATCTTTTTACCTGTTAGTGATTTAGGTTTGTTCATAATTAGCCCCAATAATAAACGGCAGAAAACTGCCGTTTATTAATCAACTTTTACCCATCAGCTTACGCTTTATCTCTTCGGTGCGGAATGAAACATCACTCGCATTAACCGCTTCAATATTCAGCTTAATAGCCTCTTCAATTTCAGCAGGACTTTTTTCCGATAGCTGGAAAATAGCCGCCCGGATCACGTCAGAACGTGTGAACTTGTCGAAGCGAGGAATAACGGCCAGCATATCAATCAGCTCGATGTACTCATCTTCCATCGACATGGTGCGAGACTGAATCTTGCTTTTGCCACGCGTAGGACGTCCCTGGGGCTTCACAGGGTTACGGAGTGGTGCTGCTGGTGTGGCTGGCTGTAATTGTTGTTTTTGCGCTTCTGGTGCTGCTTGTGGCGCTACACGCTTAGTCAAATCACCCATACCCTTCGCCATTATTTATCCTCCAAGCTAAGCAGGTAATCAACCAGTTCAATAATTTCAGCTTCTGCCTTTTGATCGCGCTCACTGCCGGTCATTTCAAAGATTGTTCGACCAGACTCTTCAGCGTCATCGTATACGTTGCGGGTGTAAAGATTAACCGGCACTGGCTCGATACCAAACGATTCGATTACACCTTTAGCGTTGATGATACGTTGCGCCTGATTTGGTAGTGATGGGCACTGGTTCATCACGCCTAGAATACGCACTTTGTGATTGGTGTTACGCACGTTGTCCAGTACAGGGTCGAGATTACGAAGTGATTTAATGTCTCGTCGCTTTGGGCGGAAGGGTAGCAAAATAATATCGGCCATCTGCATAGCCTGGCGCTGGATTTCTGAGTCGAAACCACCTGCGTCGATAACCACAAAGTCATAACGCTGGCTAACCGCGTTGATATGTTTAGCCACTTCGTAATCCACAAAGTCGAATGGGATCAGCGCCAGGTCTTCGTTTTCGCGACGCTCTTCAGCCCATCCCGCTGTTGTCATCTGTCCATCGATGTCGGTCAGGTGACATTTCTTTTGCTTTTTTAGAACCAGCGCACCGGCCACTTGCTGAGCAACCGTAGATTTGCCAGGGCCACCTTTAGTGCCGCCAATCACAATGATCTTAGCCATTGCAGTTTCCTTGTTATGCGAAATAATAATTATGTGAAAACAAGTTGTTTTCTTATGTGCCTATTAGCCTAATGCGGGGCGGCCACGGTGTAAAGACCAGTTTGCAGGCATTGATCTGAATTTTGGGAATAAAAAACCCGCCGAAGCGGGTCTCTTTATGCTGAGATGATTAACACCAAGTAATAGCATTGCTGGATGTTGGGGTTGAAGGGGTATTGCTGCCACTTACCTAAAGTCGAGGGGTTAAGATTTCCAATATCCCAGGGTATGAAGCCATTCACCCCTTTTGCACCATCTCCTAACTCTTCGACATACTCATGCTTAGCCGCGTTATAAATATCTACCCGTCCGGCAACGTTGCGCACAGTGGTAGCCCACAATGCGGCCCCGTAAACCGTTTGAGTGTTGTCGCAGATGAGATGCTTGTGAACTATCGTCAGATGACGGTAAATCTGCCCTGCCAAACCAGCACCGGCTTTTTCGGGGGTGACATATGCCCCTCGGATCTGCTTGCCCTCTGCAGGATTACCATCAACGTCTTTAAAAGAGAATTTGTCATAAGCAAATCGAGCAATTACTTCAGATTTGCCCTCATCTTCCATCTCTAGGGACATGATGCGCTCGACGATCTCACTGTCGTCTAACCCGTCATCGTCACGTAATTCGTCGATGTGACTAGCGATGAAATCGGGATCGGTGAAGGCTACTTCTTCTACTACAGCGATGTGATCATAATCTGCGCTATCGTAGGTCGTTTCCGTTAACCGAAGGATTACGACGTCGTCAGGCAGAATGAAGCAGGATGTGTGTGAAACAAAACTCCCGCCTGGAAAAGACGGGAGTTTGGAAAGATCTTTGGCGTAGTTATAGCCGATTAGAGAAGGTGCCATTCCTTTTTGCAATCCTGAATTTTAGCTTCACGGTGATTTACGTGAGCAGAAAAATTCTTCTCCATGAAATCGGCAACGTATGTCTCAATCATGCCAATAACATCGTCGTTAACGGACAGGTTCGGATACTGTTTTTCAGGCTTCACAGTAAAGCGCAGGTTGTCACCACGAATGGCAATCTCCGCAAATGGCTTAACAACCGTCGTGTCCAGCGCACGCTTGAGATCGCTCTTCAGAGTAACGATAAAGTGCTGCGAATCCTTCTGGGTACGGTTCAGCATCCTGCGCACTTCAACAGTGTCAGGGAACATAGAACGAGGCTCAAAACTCGCGATCACTTTCGTGTTGTCACGAATGGTTTGAATCGAGCGTTGGTTCTTCGTTTTAGCTTGTGCGTGTAACATATACCCACCTTAGCCAGGACACCATGTGTCTCATGGCAATTGCTCCACCCATGTGGAACCTATCAAGTCAGCTGACGCCATCGTCAGCTGTCTATTAAATCTACTTAATAGCACTGTATTATGCAACCACAAAAGCGTGAAAAGCCTTTTAAACACAGGGAAAATGGCGTCTCTGAGTTGCGCCGAGACGCCACTGTGACAACGCGATTTAGCGTGGCCTTTTCTCCCAATGGCACAGCGCTGCTCCCTGAACATTATGGGTCAGGATTTCGCGCTTCGTTTCCTGCGTTAGTTGATCATTGCGACTAACGAATATGGGGTTAGCTGCGTCGCAAAAAAGCACCCCTTGTATGGGTGGCTTAATCACGCATCCAATCAGAAGAAAGCTGAGCATCAACGGCAGCATCATCCGCGCGTCGGATTTCATTGATAACGTCATTTTTCACATCCACTGTGTGCTGCAGGCGCTTGTTGTCTTCACGCTCTGCTTTGATTTCCATTGACCGGCGAGCAGCCAGGCCACCGAGGTAGTAGGCGCCAGCAAGCACCATGATGACGGCCGCAGCCGTCAACAGGTACTGCTTGGCCTTAATGTAAAGGCCAAGAAGCATTACGCGATCCCCTTCTGGTGTTTGCGAACCTGAGACCAGGCGATGAATAGTGCAATTGCTACCGTGGCAACACCGAACACGATGCGAATGGTATCGCCACTGGAGATATTGTCCTGAGCCTTATCCATCGCATGAGTGATCTGCGGCGCCACGTCCACCAGCTGCGCGACACCGATACCGGCTGTAATTGTTGCGCCAGCAGATTCCTTAGTGACCGGAACTGCTTTAACGGATTTGACCACACGCACCACACCGGCACGACGCAGACCCTCGTCGATGGCTTCCACTGAGTACCAGCTATTTGCCGTCTTTAAGGGACCTTTGCCGTTCTCATGGCGAATGATTGCTTCCACTAGGGGGCGTAGGGTGCTGTAGTCGTGAAGATCCACAATCATCTCTGGAGAGACGCCGACTGCCTTGGCCACCGCATTGATGTAAGCCTCAGTGTCGTTTTCATGTGGCGGCGCCCAGCGCTCAATCACTTCACGAACAGTGTCGATCGGCGAGCCATCGCGCGCTTTACGTTTGTCGTGGTAGGTAATGAGCGTTACTGCCAGAGCACGGATGCCCCAAGTCGCGTCTTTGAACGTGCAGAATCGGGGTTCCGCAGTGTTGTCTACCAAACCTTGCCACGGCGAGCCGCGGTCAAGGTTGCCAGGGTTGTTATTTCTGATACCTCTTGGAGTAGCCATCCTTAGCTTTCCTTTTAGTTGCCGAAACCGTTTTTAACGCCATACGCCGCCAACCCCAAAATAAGAGCAGCGGTTAGAATGGATGTAATTTTAGAGATGATGCCGCCAAAGAACCCACTTGAGATGCTGTCCAGCCGTGTAAGCAGCTTTTCAAGATTAGAATGCTGAATGCTGTGTTGAGCCGCAGTCATATCTCCAAAGTAGGCCCCAAGCTGAGCTTTTACCTCTGCGCCAATGTCATCACGGAGATCTTTTCGCAAGCTCCCCATGACCTCTCTGGCGACGATTTGGGCAATACGCTCCACCTGATCTGGCGTCACGCCGCCCATCTCATTTGACATTTTTTCCTCCATGAAAAGTCAAATCTAGACAGGCCCAAATAGTAACAAAACAAAATCCAAAAGTAAGTAGCTAACAACCAACCAAAAAGCGCCAAACGGCGCTTTTATGCAGTTAATCGAAAGGTTTCACACATTGATAATCAGTGAAGAGATCTTCACGTTGCCAGCGCCCGTAGAAATGCAAGATTAAATCATTTTTTGGGTGGACATAACGATGATCAACGTGGTTAACACGGCGTTCATCAATCTTTACCCATCGTTCGCCGCCAGGCCATGTGCCAGAGGTGTATTTGGCAACACAATCGACTTTCTCAATTTTGGAACTCGGGAGGCTTGAGCAGGCCGTTATGCTCATTGCAAACGCCAGTGGAAGAAAAACCAACTTTGTAGATTTCATAAAATGCACTCATTCTGTTTGAATAAGTGCATTGTTACATAAAACCAAATTTAAATAAGTTACTACCTACCTATTATTAAGGTTAAGTGCCAACATCAATAGTTGCTCCTACAGAGTTCATAAATTTGTTTTGCAGGGTTGTATTGTTAATAGCATAAGCCTTTACAGTGGTATTATATGAGAAAGTGTACCGGGCACCCCACAGAACCAAGCTAATGCTGCCAGACATAGCTCCAGCCAAGGTGACACATACGTAACCGGGATGATTGGCAAAGTACAAAGCTGTCACCTGCCTGCCATTATAATCCCCGCTTATTGAGCCAACGCTTTGTGCAGCAAAGTATCCGTAAACCAGTATTGGGAACGGATTTGGCCCA